>JBJONI010000281.1:0-7807 GCA_046051915.1 Pseudomonadota bacterium | reverse complement strand
TCTCATCCAGGCTGGCGAGGAACTCGGTGCCTGGGGGGAGCGCGCGCCGCAACGGCTTCTTGGGGGCCTCGAGGATCGGCGGTTTTGCACCTGCCGCGATCTGCCGCTCGACCTCACGTGGACGTCCCCAACACGCCATCGCGCCGTCCCGTGGGGCGCACGACAGACCCTGACCCGCCGCGATGCCGATCGCGTCACGCACACCGAACGCGCGCCGTGCGATCGGTGGGTCGCCGTAGGCCGCCGGAACAACCCCCAACTGCCCGCTGCGATCGTCACCCCAGCAGGCGACGCTACCGCCGCCCCGCAAAGCGCAGGCATGCCCGTAGCCGACGGAGAGGGCAACGAGATCGGTCGCAGGAAGCACCCGTCGAGGCGGGTGGGCGGTGGGGAGCGCCCTTCCCGGCTCCACGGGGGCGGCGCCCCAGCAGGTGACGCCGTCGGCGTCGAGCGCGCAGGTCTCGAGTCCCCGCGCCGACAGTCCCCGGAGGCGCGAGAACGGCGCGGGCACCAAGGTCGGTGGGGTCAGGCGCGCCCCCTCGGCCCCAGCCGGTGTTCCGGTGGCGCCGTGGGTGGTCTGCCCCCAGCAGACGACATGGTCCACCCCGTCCTCGCCCCGAATGCCCGCGCAGGTGTGGGCGTCGCCCGCCGCGAGGCTGATCGCGCCTTGAACACCGGGAACCACGGTCGGCTTCGCCAGGGTTCCGCCGGCGCGCCCGTCGATCTGCCCGAACAGGTCGTCTCCCCAGCAGGCGACGTGACCGTCGTCGAGGCGAGCGCAAGTGTGGTCGGCGCCTGCCGCGATCTCGAGCGCGGGGCGGAGGCCCTCGATGCGCGTGGGCTCGGCCGCGAAGTCTTCGACGGTGCCGATCTGGCCCGCCATGGCCTCGCCCCAACACCACACGCTCCCGTCCCGGCGCAGTCCACAGGTGTGGCGCTGGCCGGCGCTCAGCGCGATCACGTCGACGAAGTCTGGGATGGGCTTCGGCTTCGTCGTGCCGGGCCCCGCGGAGCCGAGCTGGCCGCGTTCGTTGTCGCCCCAGCAAGCCACGTTCCCGTCGCGGTCGCGTCCGCAGCCGTGGTCGCGGCCGAGCGTCACTTCGACGAAGGGCGCGACCTCGGAGGTGCCTTCCGGCGCGACCTGCGCCCAAGCTGCGAAGATCCAAGCCCACATCGCCGCCTCCCCGCCGCGCGAAAACACGGCCGTGCGTCGTCTTCGTCCGTAGGCGGCGATCGCGCAAGCGTTACGCACCGTTCGGAGGTCGCATGCACGCCGTCCACGCCACCAGGCCCTCAACGCCGCGGCGCCGTCTGCTCCTCGTGGGGGCCGGCCATGCGCACGTGCAGGTCGTGGCTTCGTTGGCGATGCGTCCGCTCCCGGACGTCGAGGTCGTTTGGGTCGCAGACCAGGCAGAAGCTGTGTACTCTGGGATGGCGCCTTCGGTGTTGGCAGGACAACGGCCCGTGTCGTCGCTGGTCCTCGATGCGCTGCCGCTGGCGCGCGCGGCGGGCGTCCGGTGGGTTCAGGCGCCGGTCGAAGGGTTCTCCGTGGAGGATCGGGCGGTCCGGCTGGTGGGACGGCCGCCGATTTCAGGCGACGTCGTCTCGTTCAACGTAGGTGCCACGGTCGGCGGCTCGGAACGCTGGGAGGACGACGCCACGGTGCTGCCGTCACGGCCGCTCCGAGGACTCGTTGAGCGCACCGAGGCGTTGCTTCCTGCGTGGCGACGCCTTGGCCGTCCCGTGGATCTGGTCGTGGTCGGTGGGGGTGCTGGCGGCATCGAGGTCGCCGCGGCTTGGCAGGCTCGCCTTCGACGCGAAGGCATCGCGGGACATGTGACCCTGCTGCACCGTGGGCCGCTCGGGGTTTCGCACGCGATGGCGGCGCGGGTGGTCGCGGCGTTTCGCGCGCGCGGCATCGCGATGCGACAGGGCGAGGCCGCGCACGTCAAGCGCGGCTGGGTCACCCTCGCGAGCGGCGAGGCGGTGGCTGCCGATGCGGTGGCGTGGGTGACGGGTGCGCAGCCCCACGCGTGGCTCTCCCAGACCGGTCTGCCGTGTGACGACGCGGGCTTTTTGAGGGTCGACGCCCACATGCAGGTGGCCGGGCACCCGGGCGTGTTCGCCGTCGGCGACTGCGCGACCCAGGACGATGCGGCCTGGGTCCGTCGGGCGGGCGTGTGGGCGGTCCGGGCAGGGCCGCACTTGATGCGGGCGCTCCCCGCCGCGCTCGCCGGTCGCGCGCTGCCTCGGTTCCGACCGCAGCGCGACGTCCTGGTCCTCCTCAACCTCGGTGAGGGTCGGGCGATCGGCGGCAAGTGGGGGACGGCGTTCGAGGGTCGTTGGGTGTGGGCGTGGAAGGAGCGTCTCGACACGAAGTTCGTGGAGCGGTTCCAGCGCCTTTCGGGGCCCCGCGCGCCCGACTTGGCCGCCATCGCCGCGGCGACCTCGACGATGGCCTGCGCGGGGTGCGCGGCCAAGGTGGCGCCGGGCCCGCTCGCCCAAGCCCTCGTGACCCTGACACAGGGCGAGCGCGACACCGATGCCGATATCGGTGTGGCGGAGGGGGATGACGTGGCGCAGGTGCGCTTGGACGGCGCCTCGGTGGTCGCGTCGGTCGATGCGTTTCCGCCACTCGACGACGACCCCTTCCTCCACGGGGAGTTGGCGGCGTTGCATGCTTGCGCCGATCTCGTGGCCCGCCGCGCGCGTCCGACGGCCGCGCTCGCCCTCGTCGTCGAGCCCCGGGGGGCCCACCCCCGTGATCTCCGTGAACGCCTTGAAGGGATCACCGCTGGTCTTTGCGCGGCCGGCGCCGTGTTGGTCGGTGGACACACGGTCGCAGGGGACACGGCGTTGGTCGGGGTCACCGCGTTGGGATCGGGGCCCGTACCGCGTCACCGCCTCGACACGCCGTGCGCCCTCGTGTTGACGCGACCGGTGGGGGCCGGCGTCTTGGCGCGCGCCGACGCGTTGGGGTTGCTGCCGAGCGCGGCGCAACAGGCGTGGTTGCACGTCGCGCGCACGCCGGTCGGGCTCGCGGCCGTCGTCTTGGACGCCCACGGCGCGTGGCAGGCAACCGACGTCTCCGGGTTCGGCCTCGGCGGCCACGCAGCGGCGCTCGCGGTGGCGCTGCGGGCGACGGCGGTGGTGTGGTCGGACGCCGTGCCGTTGTACGCCGACGCCGACCGCTTTTGGGCGGCGGGCTTTCGATCCTCGGCCCACGCGGGGAACGCGGCGCGCGACGATGTACGCGGCGAGGGGGATCTGCCGTGGCTCTGGGATCCGCAGACCTGCGGCGGGCTCCTCGCCGCGGTGCCCTTCCCCGAGGCAGGGAAGGTGGTGGCGGCGTTGGCGGCGCGGGGCGTGGTGGCGGCGGTGATTGGGACGTTGCATCCTGAGCAGGAGCACGCTCCGCCGCAACCTTGGGCGGCCCCGTCGCCGCGTGTGGTGGTTCAGCGCGGCGCTTGACGCAGCCCATTGCTGACCGACAGCAGCAGGCTCGCCCCCTCCATCTCGGCCCACGCCTCCGGGGAGGTGAAGAACACGGCGGACACGATTCGGCCGCGCGCTGGATCGAGGACCGTGGAGAACCCGAGCGCGAGCGAGAAGCCCAGCGGCCCGACCCAGCGGCCCGTGCTCAACATGCCGCGTCCATCCAAGACCGCGTAGCGACGCGACTCCTCGTAGCTGCCGACCTTGAGCGAACGGTTCGTGACCTCGATCAGCTTGTCGGTCATCTTGTCGAGCGAAGCCCCCTCCTTGTAGGGGTACCAGTGCATCGTGATCTGCGTGTAGGCGTCGCGGCTGGTGACGAGGTTGTGCTCGTCGGCCGTGACCAGCAGCTTCCAACCCGCGGGGACGTCGATCGTCACACCGCCCTGAACGCGGGTCTCCATCGAAGGCATCGCGCGGGCGACGCCCACCCACAGCGTCAGCACCGTCATCCACAGCACCCAGCGAGCCTTCATGCCCCACCTCCGAAGCGGGAGTCTAGCCCAGGCAACCCGTCTGCGGGTGGCCGCATGCCGTGTGTCGGCCTAAGTCGTGCGCGGGAGGCGGCGATGCACCCAGCGATCCGCGTCGCACCGGTGGTGCTTCTGACGGGCTGTGGCTCGCAGGCGAAGCCGGCGCCGACGTGGCACGGTGACGTCGCGCCGCTCGTCGCCGCGCATTGTTGGCCCTGTCATGCGGCCGAAGGTGTGGGGCCGTCGTTCGTCGAGCCGGAGTCGGCCCAGCGCTGGGCCCCCGCGATGGCTGCCGCGGTCTCCGCGCGCACGATGCCGCCGTGGTTGGCCGCGCCGATGCAGGACTGCGCGCCCCCTTGGACGTTCGAGGAGGACCCGCGGTTGGATGCGGCGACGATCGCCACCTTCGTGGCTTGGGCGCAGGCTGGAGGACCGCTCGGTGACCCCGCAGAGGCGACGACGTTGCCCGTCGTCGTCGGCGCCGACGTCCTCGATGCCAACGTGTCGTTCGGCGCCGACCTCGAGATCCCGAGCGATGGCGAGGACGCTGTGGTCTGCCGCGATCTCGGTGTCCTTCGTTCGTCGCCGTCCTGGATGCTCGCGGCGCAGGTGGTGGCGCGCGCGCCGGCCGTCACCCACCACGCGGTGGTGACGTTGTCCGCCGCGCCGGGTCCATCGGATTGGACGCCGTGTCCGGGCTTTGTCGCCGACGCCGACCCGATCCTGTTCTGGGCGCCTGGCACGGGCCCGCTCCGCGTACCCGAGGGAGCCGGCGTGCCACTGGCGGCCGACCAGCACCTCATCCTCCAGGTGCACCTCCATCCGCTGGGGGTGCCGGGGCCGTATGCGGCGCCGGAGGTGCAGCTGGTATTGACCGAAGAGAGTCCGGCTCGATCGGCCTCGCTGTGGATGGTCGGAGACGCCCGCGATGCGTCCGAGGGCTTGCTGCCCGGTCCAGGAGACGGCGCGGCGCCGACATTTCGCATCCCAGCAGGCTCGGTGGCCCACACCGAGACGATGGAGATCACGCTTCCGGATCGCGACGACGTCCTGCTGTGGGGGATCGGCCACCACATGCACCGGTTCGGCGACGCGATGGCGACGTGGTGGACGCACGAGGGCCAGACGTCGTGCTTGCTCGCGACCCCCGAGTGGCAGATGGATTGGCACCGCCTGTACCTGCCCGAGCCCGCCGCCCCGATCCGGCTGACGGCGGGCGACACGTTGCGTCTGCGCTGCAGCTACCGCAACGACCTCGACCACCCCGGGGCTGCACGCGCGTACGCCGAAGCGGGCGTGGACGGTCCGGTCGATGTCGGACTTGGCACCGGGCCGATCGACGAGATGTGTCTCGCGCTCCTCGGCCTCGTCGAGCCGTAATCACTCGTTGCTGGCGTCCGGCGTCCCGCCGCTGACGGCCTCCCAGCAGTCGCCGGGGCAGCAGTCGCTCGTACGGGCGAACGAAAAATCGGTGGTTGCTACGGGGAGCGGGAACGTCGCCGTCCGCCCGAGGGGATCGGTCAACTGCAGGGTCTCGCCGCCGGCTGCCTTCAGGCTGAATCCGACATGCGCGGGGCCGTCGATCAGATCGCCGTCGGCGAACAGGACGAGGTAGCCGCCCGCTGGGACGCTCAGGTTGCTCGGTAGGATCGTCTTGTCCGGCACGGTCGGGTCGTCCGTGATCTCCCAACCGCCAAGGTTGATCGCGGCGCTCCCTGGGTTGTGCAGCTCGATCCAGTCGGGTGCGGTGCCGTCGCGGAGCACCAACGCGGTGCTGTTGGAGGGCATGACCTCGTTGATGCACAGCACATCGAGCGGAAGGCTGTCGCCGTCCGTCGTCGTATCGGTCGTACCGGTCGTATCGGTCGTGTCCGTCGGCGAATCGGTGGCGCTGTCGGACGTGGCCGCGGTGTCCGCGCTGTCGGTCGCGTCACCGACGTCGGCGGTGCCCCCGCACGCCCACAGGCAGGGAAGGAGCATCCAGGTTCCAGAGGTGCGCAGCAAGCGTGGCATCGTTTCCCTCACTGCCCACGACCCTAGCGCCTCGCGTTGCGGGTTGCACTACTGACCCGGGCGGTCGAGCGTCCCGCGTGTGATCGCCACGGGGACACCGGCCTCCACCTGGACCCCCACCTGCAGCCAGACGGTGTGGACCGTCGCTGGGCCCGTCCCGGCGACCCCGAGCGCGTTCGGCGCGTAGCGGGTGCCTTCGTAGCCGAGTGACGCCGCGATCGGCGCGCGCCCGCCGGCGATCCGAATCCTGGGGCCTGCACCCATCCGCCATGTCCAGGCCGCATCGTCGGGGGTGCTGCGGTTCGCGTCGTGGAGATCGGCCCGGAGCCAGGCGAACGCCGGAAGTTCGGGTCCAGTGCGGACCCACAGCGATCCGCCGGCCGGCGCGAGCTGCGCGTCGCCGTCGAAGCCGTCCGCCACGACCGCCTCGAAGCCGCCGGCGACCCAAGCGTGCTCGGCTTGCGCCGCGACCGCGTACCGGTGGTTCTTGGTGGCGCTGAGGCCGCGGGTGCCGTAGCGCGCGTGGGCTGCGACGCTCAGGCGCACGGGCAGGTTTGCCGTGGCGAGCGGACGCACCACCACCGTGGCCGACAGGTCCTTTCCTTCGTTGCGCTCGCGCAAGGTGGCGCCCTCACCAGCGGTCGCGGCGAGCGTGATCGACGCCAGATCCCGGGGGGACGTCCATCCGAACCAACCGCCGACGTCGCTGCGCGGAAACAGGGCCCGGTCCTCTGCGTAGGTCGCCGCCACCGGCCGTAGAGACCAGCCGGGCTCCACCGTCATCACCCAAGCGTCGTCGACGATGCCGACCGCACCGCTCAGGCCGTGTGCGCGGTCGTCGAGCCTCGCTTCGGCCAGCGGCACCGTCGGAACGAAGGCCTCGCCATCGATGCCGATGTAGCCGGTGGTTCCGCCGCTGCGCGTGGCGGTGAACGCGACGCGGACCTGCGCCGGACCGAGTCCCCACAGCCCGACCTCGACCCGTCCTCGGGCGAGGTCAAACCTGCGGCTGATCCCATCGTCGGGGACTTGGGCGCTGAACCGACCGGCGACGTCCGCGCGGACGCCGAGGCAGGGCGTGGTCGGATGGCGACCCGGCGCGGGGGCAGCGACGAGGCGCTCGGCCGTCAACGCGGCGCACGGGACGTCTCCCGCCTCGGCGGGGACGGTCTCGGTGACCTCAGCGGGTGGGGGGGCGAGGTCGGGTGTCATTCGATCACCGGCATCGACGGCTCGCCGAGCACGTCGGCACCGAGGTCGGGACCGAGGGTTTCCAGCGCGTCGCGGAGCGCTTCGACGTCCGCGTTGAGCAGCGCCAGATCGCGTTGCGAGGCTTGCGTCAGCTCCTCACGGAGCGCCTCGCGACGGCCCGCAAGCTCCTCTCGAAGCACCGAGGCGCCGTCTCGCCCCGAGAGGGTGGCGGCGCCGACATGCCCGCCCGCGACGCGTCGGGCCAAGGCCCGCGCCAGATCGGCGAGGTCGGAAGCTCCGAATTTCGCGTCGGCGAGGTCCTCGGCGAGGTCGTCGGCCTTGAGGCCCGCAGGCAGGTCAGACCACGAGGTGCGCTTGAACACTTGCGCCCCATCCACGACGCCGATCAACCACGGGTCGAGGTCGGGGTGAGACCACAGCGCGTCGGCGGGGGCGCGGACGCGGCCCGCCACGGGCCCAAGCGTCGCGACGACCGGTCGGAACCGCCCGGGGATCGCGGGGGGATCCACCACCTCGCGGAGTTGAACCAGGTGGTCGTCGTCGTCGGACGCCGCATCCCCCTCGTCCCACAGCACGAGGTAGCGCACCGCGGGTTGGCTCGCGACGCCGGCACC
>JBJONI010000280.1:0-4172 GCA_046051915.1 Pseudomonadota bacterium | reverse complement strand
CATGCCGTGCGCGCGTCCGAGATCGGTGCCGACGTCGTAAACCGGTGTCGGCGATGGGTAATCCAGCGCGAGGGTGCGCAAGCGCTCGGCGGGCGCCGCGGCGTCCAACGTCGGATCGTCCCACGCCTTGTGCGGCGTCCCGTGGCACGAGGCGCACCTCGCCTCGTACGTCGCCTGCCCGCGCCGCGCGGCCGAGAGATCGATCGGCTGATCCGGGAAGAAGTCGGCCCACGCCGGCGGCTCCGACGCGAACACCGTCACCGTGAGGACGTCCGACACGCGCGCTTCGGCGTCGAGCCATCCCGACAACGCGAGGAGATCCGTCCCGCGCCCGAGCTCGTTCCACAGGAAATTCGTGAACACAGGGTTCCCCGAGACGATCGAGCCGTCGGCCAGCCAACGCGTCTTGTGCTTGACCGTCCACCACGGCATCACCTTGCTGTCCGCGATCGCGGTCTCCAGCGCATTGGGCCTTGGAGACGTCGCGAATTCCGCGTCGGGCGTCGCCCAAGGGTCCTCCGAACGGTGCGCGAGGGACAACGCGACCTGCGCGAGCGACGTGTCGAGGCCGAGATGCGAGGGGATCTTCGTCCCGACCGCAGCGAGGTTGGCGCCCGTCCGTTCGAACATCGCGACCTGGGCATCGTCCGCGCCCGTCAAGTCTCGGAACACGTCGGAGGACAACGCGGGAAAGAACGTGCGTCCAAGGTGGAAGAAGTGGTTGGCGCGCGGCGTTTTGTTCGCGAGGCCGAGCACCGGTCGACCGAACAGCGAACCGGCATGACAGGCCGCGCACGAGAACGACATCGCATCGCCCTCGGGCGCGTGCATCACACCTGCGCCGAGTGCGGTGCCCGCAGGCAAGGCGAGGCCCTCGAACGCGCCCGACGCGTCCACCCTCGGCAGGCCGAGAAAAGCCACCATCTCCGACCAGGTTCCAAAGCCGAGCGCGACCTGAGCCGCGCGTTGGGCGGCCCGGACCAGCGGGTCGGTGGCGTCGTCGTCGAACAGGGCGTGCATCGGGTCCCATGGCAACGCCATGCCCGAGACGTCCACGGGCCAAGCGTGCAGCGCGGTCACGCCCTCCGCGCGCGCGGCCGCGAGCGCGTCGTCTGCGAGGCCGAAGACATTGCGTCGGTCGGCCCCCGGATCGAGGGCATACCCGGCCGAGAAGTCTGCATACGAACGATCGCACTGCCCGTCGCCGTCCGCGTCCAAGCCGTTCGAGCAGCCGGCGTCGGCTTCCGGCTCGGGCCTGCACCCCGCGACAGCGAACGCGATCCCAACGAAGCGCACGATCCGCATCCCGCCTCCCTTGTCAACGGTTGTATCGCGTCCCCCATCCCAGACCCATCGGACAGGGTATGCGGCGCCGGGAGGCGACCTCGATGCGACGACTTCAGGCCGCCCTGATCGCAGGCGCCTGCATCGGCTGCGGAGGCGAGCCGGCTCCTTCATGGCTGGACCGGCTGGCACCGCTCGAGCCCGGCGCCGAGGTCGTCCCCGGCTGGGTCCTCGAGGCCCCGTCACGGGGCTTCGAACACGACGTCGTGCTGCCGCTCTCGAACCTCGACGGCCAGCGCATCGAGGTCCACATCGTCGACGCCGGCCGATGGGCCTCCGCGACACCCGCCGGCGCCTACGGCGTGGACTGGGAGGAGCCGCACACCACGGGTCCCCGCGAGGTCGCCGATGCAGCGCGCGACGTCATCGCAGCGACGATCCGGCCGACGGCGGAGGGGGCGCCTCCGGTGGACGACGTGCGGATCGGCAACGAACCCCCCACGCCGCTCGATCCGGTCATCGCCGTCCTGCAGCGCTTGGGACACCGACCGGTGGTCCCTGGCTTCGGCACCGGCCTGCTCGCGCTGACCACCGCTGTGACGTTGTGGCACGCTGGAAGTCGCTACCTGATGCTCGCCGTTGGCGCTTGGCTGGTGCGCTTCGTCCTCGGGGCTTGGGGGCCGTTGCACGCCAACGGACAGGGCAACCTCTGGATCCGCGGCGCGGGGGAGCCGGCCCTGCTGAGCCACTACGGACCCGGCTACGCCGAGCTGTACGGCGTGGTCGCACGGGGCGACGGAGCGGGTGTCGCCGTGTTCGGGCTGAACAGCGTGTTGGCGGCGGCCATCCCCGCGGTCGCCGCTTGGGTGGTCGCACGCCGCGGCAACCCGCGGGCCGCTGGGTGGGTGGGCGTGTGGCTCGCCTTGGACCCCGTCGCGGTGCGCATCGCAACCACCGAGACCTACCTCGTGCCCGCCGCCCTGACCGCGCTCCTCGCGGCCGCGCGCCCCCCTGGCCGCACCGGAGATGCGTGGGTCGCAGTGTTGGCAGCGTTCGCCGCCCGTTTGCATCCCACCGCATGGCCGTTGATCGCGATCTCTCCCGCCCTTTGCCTGCCAGGAACCCGCCGACGGAGCTTCATGGCAGCGTTCGCGGGGGCGGCGGTGGGGAGCGGCGTCGTCGTCGCCGACGTCCTTCGCGCCATCCTCGATGGCCGGCTCGCCAGCCCGGCCGCCCCGCCGCACCTCCCCCACGCCACCCTCGCCGCGGCGCTCGCCCTCGCGTTGTGGCGTCGGGCGCCCGCGTGGTGGGGCGCAGGCGTGGCGGCCGTCGCCTGGGCGAGCCTGCGGGGGTCGTACGGCCAATCGACGCTCTGGCAAGCCGCCTTCGACGCGGCTTGGTCTCCGTGGCTCGCGATCGGCGCCGCCTTGGTCCTCACCGCCGGTTCGTACCCGCGGTTCGGACCCGGCATCGCGACCGCCGCGGTGCTCGCCCGCGGGGCGTCCCTGTGGGGCCTAGATTCCACCGACGCGGCGGAGCACCGGTGGGTCGGGTCCGTTGTCCAAGCGCTCCCGCCGGACTGTGCCGTGGCGTGGGTCGCGCGCGCCGACGACGTCACCACCGCGTTCCTGCCCGTGTACACGCCGAGGCTCGCCGTGGCGATCGATGCCCGTGGCTCGTTCGATGTACAGACCCTCCCGGCGGGCTGCGTCGCCTACGTGCACGCCAGCGCATGCGCGACGGCGTCGGGCGCCCGGCGGTGCGACAAGGTGGAGGAGGCACTCGGCGTGGAGGCCAGCCGCGCAGCCCAAGCCGTCGAGGTCGTGGCGAAGGCCTCCCACGATGACGTGCAGTACGCGACCCCCACCGTCTCGTTGTGGTGGACACGCGTCCGTTGAGTCTGCATGGCGCGAGGACGTTCGACGTCAGCCGTGCCGGACGACATGGTCCGACCAGCCAGGGCGCTCGACGTCGGGAACCTCCGCCGGCCATCCGATCCACAACAGCGCCGTCGCGACCTCGTCGTCGGCCAAGCCGAGGATCGTTCGGGTCGCGGAAGCGCGGACAAGGCCCCCGGTCCCCCACTTCGAGCCCACGCCGTCGGCCCACAGCGACAGTTGGAGGTTCTCCACCGCGGCAGCGACGGCGGCCGCGTCCTCGACCGCCACGTCCGGGCGGGGGTCCAGCCGCTGGACCACCATGACCATCGCCCCCGGCGCGCGAAATTGACGCGCGATCGCCTCCGCCTGTTCGTCGTCGAGGGGGCCCTTTCGGCGTTTCTCGTCCAACAGAACGGGGAGCAGGGCCTCGCGGGTCGCCGCACCGAGAACGTGGAACCGCCACGGCCACGTCCGACGATGGCAGGGCGCGTGGTGTGCGGCCTCCAAGGCGCGATCGAGGAGGGCCGCAGGCACCTCGCCGGGGCGAAAGCGGTGGATCGTGCGTCGGCCTCGCAGGGCGGCGTGGGTGTCCATGGGCGCTCCGGGTCATGGGCTCCCCTTCCTTGCTCGCCGCGCGTGCGGACGGCAAGGAGATGGCGCGGAGGGTGGCATGTCGGTGTGGCGCTGCGAGGACGCGGAACAGATGAGGGCGCTCGGGGCGGCGCTCGGGCGAGCGGCGCGCGCGGGCGATGCGCTCGCGCTTCACGGCGACCTCGGCGCCGGCAAGACCACGTTCACGCAAGGTCTCGCACGCGGTCTGGGCCTCGACGGCGCGATCCCGTCGCCTACCTACGCGATCGTCCATGTCCACGACGGGGCGACGCCGCTGTGGCACGCTGACCTCTACCGTGTCGAGGCCGCGGCCGACCTGGCGCCGCTCGCGCTCGACGAGGCCGCCGACCGTGGCGCGGTCTTGGTGGTGGAGTGGGCGGACCGGTTCGCCGAAGC
>JBJONI010000279.1:0-42805 GCA_046051915.1 Pseudomonadota bacterium | reverse complement strand
CATCGAGCCCCTGCTGCGCCTCCGTTTTCCGACCGTGCGGGCGCGTGGTAGGTTGGGCGGTGAGAGAGGCTGGCCGATGCCGTTTCACTATCGACGCGATCCGGGCGCGGAGGCTGCCGTGCATCGTGAGGACGGCGACCCGCGCGGCACGCCGGCCCGACAGCTGCTCGCAGGCGGCGTCCCGCCGGTTCGCGTCGGGCTGGAGCTGGGTGCTGCGTTCGCAGCCATCGCGGTGATCGCCGAGGAGGATGGCGTCGTCCATGGGGATCTCGACGTCGACGCCGTGTGGATCACCGGCGACGGTGCGGTGTCGTTGGGCGGCTACGTGCCGGACGGCCGCCGTCAGTCGCGGGCCCCCGAGGGCGTGCCGCGAGGCCCTTCCACCGACCGCTACGGCCTGGGACGGTTGCTGGCGCGCACGCTGCTCGCCAACGCCGCGCGCGTGGACGAGGCGCCCAAGACCGGCGCCGTCGCGCACGACGACGCGATGGCGGCGATGGTGATGGAGGCGCAGGTCCCCGGGCTCGCGGACCGTACCGTGAACGATCTGCGGTGGTACATCCTCCACTTGTTGAGTTTTGATCGCGCGGAGCGTCCGGAGCCTCTGGCCGTGTGGCAGAGCTTGGAAGCGTTCGCGCGGACCGCCGCTGGGCCATCGCTCGCGGCGTGGGCGACCGCCGCGCATCGGGGACAGGCGGACGTACGGGGTCCGATGGCCCCGGTGGTCCCCGACGACACGCTCGCGGCGCCACGCGCCCGTGGCGCCGGCCTGTTGAGCGGGGTTCGCTTCAGCGAGGAGCCTTCCACGACCTTGTTCTGGAAGCGTGACGCGGCTGCTGCGAACGCCAGCGACGCCGCCGCCCCGCCGACGCCTGCGCCTTCCGCGGGCGCAGACGGGGGGACCGGTGTGCCGACCTCGGACGAGGCATCGGCTCCGAACGCTTCAGCGGTCCGGGCGGCTCCGCCGCGGCCGGGGTCGCGCGCGCGGGGGACGGCGGAGGTCCACCTCGAGCGCCCCGAGCCAGGTGGCGGCGAGCGAACCGGCCACTGGTCGATCGGCGAGCTTCGGGCCATGGCCCGGGAGGTGGCGGAGGGGCCACGTCCTCGGCGGGACGCGCCTGTCTTCTCCGACCGCGCGCGCGTCGCAGCTTCGGCGGTCGGGACGCCGCGCGACGCTCGTTCGGCCGCCGCGGACCGTGAGCCGGCAGCGGCACCCGTCCCTGTGGCGTCTGCGGCGCCTGTCGCGGGGCGCCGGTCGTTGCGCGAGCGTGTGGGCGCGCGGGTCGCAGAGGCGGAGGCCATGCCGCAAACGCCGCCCGCGCCGACGGGCGCCGAGCCCCTCGCGCCGAGCCCTTCGCCGGGTCGTCGCGCGTTGCATGCCCGGCGCGCCGAGGCCGAGGCCGCGCAGCCGTCGACGCCGGTCGCCCGCCCTGGGCGCGTCCGGCCGGCCGTGTCGGAGGAAGAGCCCGATGCGTTGCCGCGCAGTGTCGTCGCGTTGCTCGCCGTCGCCGTTCTCGCGGCGGCGGCGATGGTCGGCGTCCTCGTCGTGTCGTTGCTCGGTGGCGGCCTCGCGCCCCCGCCGGTCGCTGTCAGTCCTCTCGAAGCGGAGTGAACGATGGAAGCGGTGTTGCAGCGCGTCAGCGAGGCCCATGTCCGCGTCGACGGCGCGATCGTCGGCGCGATCGGCCCGGGCGCGGTGGTGTTGATCGGTGTCGCCCACGACGACGGGGAGCGGGAAGCGCGCTGGATCGCCAATCGGATCGCGGGCCTCCGCATGTTCGCCGACGATGCCGGCAAGATGAACTGCAGCGTTCGTGAGGTTGGCGGCGGCTTGCTGGTGATCAGCCAGTTCACGCTGCTCGGCGATACCGCGTCGGGGCGTCGCCCGGGGTTCTCGGCGGCCGCACCGCCGGCGGTCGCGGAGCCGCTGTACGAGCGCGTCTTGGAGCTGTTGGTCGAGGAGGGGGTCGAGCTCGTCGAGCGCGGACGCTTCGGCGCGAACATGCGCATCAACGCCGTCCTCGACGGCCCCGTGACGCTGCGCCTCTCCTCGCCGGCTCGCCCCACGTGACGGCCGTCCCGGTACCGGCGCGGTGGGAGCCCCGCGAAGGCCTCGCGCCGGGCCCGCGGGTGCGCGTGCTCCGGTCGCGGTGGGCGTTGGACGAGGCCCACGTTCGCGCCTTACGCGACGCCGGAAGCGAGCCCGTCGGCGTGGTCCCAGACGGCCCGACGGAGGGACCGTGGGTGTTGCTGACGATGGATCGCGAGGGGGTTGAGGGACAAGGGACGGCGTGGGTCAGTGAGGACTACGTCGCCGCCCTGCACGCCGTCGGTGCGCGCGTCCTGCTCGTGCCGCCGGGTGCTGTCGACGTCGTCGCGCTGTTGGGGGCCGCGGCCGCCGTGGTCGTCACGGGTGGCGCCTTTGACATCGATCCGCGGGTGTATGGCGCCGAGATCAACGGGCGACACGACGGGATGCAACCCACGCGGACGGCCACGGAGCTGGCGCTCTGCCGGGCGGCGTTGGCCGCCGATCGGCCATTTCTGGGTGTTTGTGGTGGCCATCAACTCCTCGCCGTCGCGCTGGGCGGGACGCTGATTCAAGACCTGCCCGCCGAACCGGCGCATGAGCAACCCACCGATCCCGGCGACCCTTGGCATGACGTCCACTACACCGGTGAGCTCGCGGTTTGGTGGGGGCCCACGGGACGCGTGAACAGCACCCACCACCAGGCGATCCTCGACCCCGGTCCGACCTTGCACGTCGAAGGCCGAAGTCCAGACGGTGTGATCGAGGCCGTACGCTCGCCCCACCACCGCTACGTCGTGGGGGTGCAGAGCCATCCTGAGCGCCAGGGGGACCTCCGTCCCTACGCGGGCCTCGTGGCGGCTGCGCGCGCTATCCCCCCGCGGGGATGACCGTCGGGCGTTCGACCTCGGCCTCGTTGGGGGGCCGCACGTCGATCGCCTCGTTGGACGGCGCCTCGTCGTCACGTCCGGCGGCGCCCGGCACGAGCTGGACGTGCACTTCACGGCGGCGGAGCCACGCCTCGCCTTCGAGGAACCGAAGGGGGCGGCCTTCGAGCCGATGCAACTCCAAGGTGACCGGACGGTAGCCCGGCAGACGCAGGGTGACGTGCAGGGGCTTGAGCAGGGGCACGGAGACGTCGACGGGCGTACGCCCTGCGTGTGCGACGGCTTGCCCACGGGGCACCCAACTCAGGGAGGCTCCCGAAGGCTCGCTGATCAACCGGATGGGGGCCGCACATGCCGTCATCCACAGCACCAAACACAGGCTCCCGACGCGCGCCCATCGCGAGGGCGCGGTCGGGAGCACGCGGTGGCGCGCGTCGGGCTCAGAACGGGATGTCGTCGCCGCCGTCGCCAAAGCCGCCGCCTCCGCCGAAGTCGTCACCGCCGCCGTAGCCGCCGCCGCCGCCGCCGCCGCCGCCGCCGCCGCCGCCGCCGTAGCCGCCGCCGCCGCCGGCACCGTCCTCACCGCGTCCGCCGCCGATGAAGCGGATGTTGTCGCCGATCACCTCGGTGGTGTAGCGGTCTTGACCGGCTTGGTCCTTCCACTTGTCGGTGCGCAGCTTGCCTTCGACGAACACGGTGCGGCCCTTCTTGAGGAAACGACCAGCGTTCTCGGCGTTCTTGCCGAACAGCACGATACGGTGCCACTCGGTGTGGTCTTCCCACTGGCCGTCCTTGGACTTTTGCCGCTCGGTGGTCGCGACGTTGAGTTTGCAGACGGTGCTGCCGCCGGCGGTGGTTCGAACCTCAGGATCACGGCCGAGGTTGCCGATGATCATCACCTTGTTGAGCATGGTGCCTCCTGTTGGCACGTCGTTATGACCGGTCGTGGGCCCGCGCGGAGACGTCGGTCACCCAGCTTCCCAAAGGCCCTACCCTAGGCGTCCGGCGACCGCACCCCCAACCGGGGCAGGGTCGGACGGAACCTGTCCTTCTGGAGCAGCGATGCTTGCCCGTTGTCCCCATTGCCACGGTCCCGCCGATGTCGGCCCGGCCAACCGCGCGCGCCCGTTTTGTAGTGAGCGCTGTCAGCAGCTGGACTTGGTGGCTTGGCTCGACGAGGAGCACGTGATCCACGAGCCGGTCGCGCGCCTACCGGACGGCAGCGAGGACGACGGGTCGCCCTGAGGTCAGCACGCCGACGTGCGCGCGGTCGCCCAGCGCGTCGAGGTCCGCAGGTTGACCCTCGATGGTCGCGAGGACGTCGCCGACCGCGAGGCCGAGCGCGTCCGCCACGGGGCCCACGGCCTCGGCACGCAACCCCTCGGGGGTGACGGTCCACCGGGCGTCGGAGGGGCCCAAGACCGCAGCGACCGGACCACCGGTCGTCGGGGGCATCGTCGGGACGTCGTCGGCAGGCAGGGCGAGTCCCAGGCCCTCGGCTCCCGAGCCTCGGTCGTGCCCACCGACCGCGATCCCGACCACGGCGCCCGCGGCGTCGAGCAGCGGGCCGCCGGATTGGCCGGGCCGGATCAAGGCGTCGGTCAGCCACCACCCACGGAGGTCGGTGCTGGCGATGCGGCGTCGGGCCCGTCCGGAGAGGATCCCCTCGGCGACGACGAGGCCGTCGTGGGTTGGAAATCCGGCGCTCAACACGGCCTCTCCGACCGCGCCCGACGCCCGCGGGAGCGGCGTGGCATTCAGGGTCGGGACCCACAGCCACGCGAGGTCGCGGTCGGGGTAGGTCTGCAGCACGGTCGCGGCGTGCTCGGCGCCTCCCGCGTCGCGCACGCGGACCGCTTCGGCGCCGGCGACGGCGTGCAGCACCGTCGCGACCCCCTGCGTCGCGAGCACGACGCCCGCGGCGCGCGACGGCGCAGGCAGGCTGGAGGTGCGCGGTGCCAGTCCTCCGAAGGGCGTCAGCCACGCCGAGAGGGCGCGATCCCACACCTGGGTTTCGGCATGCACCGCGACGATGCCGGGCGCGCAAGCCGCGACGACGCGCGACCAGTCTGCAGCGACGGCCGTGCCTGCGCTCAGGCTGAGCAGGAACACCCACCGCCGCGTCAACGCTCCGCTCCCCGTGGCTGCGGCGTCACGCCGTAGGCGGCGAACACGCGATCGGCGTGGTCGATCACGGCGCGCACGTACGCTCGCTTCTCAAGGTAGCTTCCGGCAAAGAAGCTCCGCTTGAACCCGTGGAGGATCAGGTTTCGCACCTCGGACGCGCCGAGGTTGAACGCGGTGACGACGCGTTGAAGCTCGTCGGTGCTCGTCGTGTGGGAGACGAGCCGGTTGTCGGTGCACAGCGCGACGCTCAGCCGTTCGCGGATCATGCGCCCGACGGGGTGATCCTCGAGGCTGCGCAGGTGCGGCATTGTCTGCAGGTTGCTCGTCACGCACACCTCAAGGACGATGCGACGGTCGGCGATGTACTCGCTCAAACGTTGCACGTAGCGTGACGGGTTGTCGACGCCGTCGGTGTCTTCGACGTCGAAGAGCCGGGTTCCATGGCCGATCCGATCGGCGTTGAGCTTGGTGATCGCTTGAAAGATCGAGGCGGGCCCGTACGCCTCGCCGGCGTGCACCGTCTTCTTGATGAAGTGGCGATGGACGTATTGATAGGCCTCGATGTGATCGGACGCGGGGTGTCCCGCCTCGGCGCCAGCGAGGTCGAAGCCGACGATCGGGATCCCGGTGCGGTCGCGGAGCGCCACGATCTGACGCGCGAGCGTCAGGCTTGCCACACCGTAGACCTCACCCGCCGGCCATCCGGGGAGCGCGTCGAGCAAATCTGCGTAGTAAGGACCAAAGCCCCGCGTGAACATCCGCATGGCGCACGCGATGATGCCGTAGCGGAACGGCGGGGCGTGTCCGTGGCGGACGGCATCGGACGCCTCGTGTTCGCGGCGTGCGCGGTCCAAACCTCGGTCGACCGCGAGCAAGATCCGGTCGACGTCGAGGCCGGGCCGGACCAGCAACTGCGGGGCGAACCGTACCTCGAGGTAGCAGGTGTTCTCGGCGAGGCAATCGATGCCGAGCTCGTACGACACCCGCTCGAGCGCGGCCTCGTCGCGCAGCACGGCGCAGGTGTAGGCGAACCCGTGCAGGTAGTCAGGCAGGTCGCGGTAGGACGCTTTGAACACGGTCGCGCGAAGCCCGTCGGGCGTCTCGCTCGGCAACGCGACGCCCGCGTCCCGCGCGAGCTCGATCAGCGTTTGAAGCCGAAGCGAGCCGTCGAGGTGGCAGTGCAGATCGGACTTTGGAAGCGCGGCGAGCAGCGCGCGGGGCAGGGGCTGGGGCATGCGCTCTCCTGCGCTCGGCTACACGGCTTTGCCGGCTCCGTCCACCGTGGCACGCGTCGGTGGACGTCAAACTGCGCGTCGGGGGTTGAAGAGCGCACCGGCCTTGGCTAGCACCGGCCCAACGCGCCAGGTGCTGGCGCGCCCCACGTCCGCCGAGTGGAGTTCGCCGTGCTCCTGCCCCAGTCCATCCGCGACGCCCTGATCAACGACCTCGAGGAGTACCTCGGGAATCTCCCGGATCACCCCGATGCCGAGATGGTCGCGGCGTTCATGATTGAACAGCTTGAGACCTATGCCGACGAAAAGGGCATCGAAGACATCGTGGTCAGCCTCGAAGAGTCGGGCGGTCTCGACACGCCGCTTCAGGAGGCGCTCGAGTCGGAGATGGCCTCGAACGACGACTTTGAGTTCACGGAAGAGGAATGCGTCAGCCTGCTCGAGAGCTTGTGCGACCTCGAGTGGGTCGAGGACGACGACGAGGCCAACGACGAGTTGACCGACGACCTCGACGAGGACGACGTCACTGGGCACGAGCCGGTCGACGGCGAGGGCTGATCGAAGGCGCCTCGTGCCCCTGGGCGCGGCGGCCTGACGTCGGGTCCCTTCGGGGGGTGCAAAGGCCGTTCGCTCGCATCCTCGCGATGTGGGCAGCGTCGGGTGCGAACAACGTCACCATCCCCCCTTGAAACCGCTTCGCCGCCTTCGGTAGGATGAAAGGTGACGGAGTGGATGCGCAAGTCGCGCCACGGTCAGGAGTGACGCGCGTGCAGTCCCTGCAGGCGACATGGATGGCCCCAAGCTCGGTCGCGCTGTGGAGCGCGTCCGGGGGGCTCGCTGACGCGTTCGCCGAAGACCTCCCCGAGGCGGCGTCGTTGGGTCAGGCGTGCGAGATCACCCTTGCGGTGCCGGGTGAGCCGCTCAAGCGTCGAAAAGTGTCGGCACGCGTCGTCGCTGTCGCGGATCTCCTCCCGTTGCTACCGGCACTCGCTACGGATGAAGGCCTGTCGGACGCGCTCCGCGTGTGGTCGATGGCCGCGAGGCTTGGGTTGGAGCTTGCGGCGCGGCAGGCGGTCGTGCCGACCGCGACGCCCGGCGAGGCCCACTGGCGTGTCGTGTTGTCGCGCCCGGCAGACCGCCGGCGCTTCTCCGAGGTGGCGGCCGCGTTGCCGCTCGCTGCGCGCCTCATCCCGACCCGAGAGCGCGGCACGGCGCGCGTGCCGACCGCGGAGGTCGCGGTGCACGGGTTTCTCGACGCGATCGCCGACAAGCTGTACCGTCAGGGCGCCTGGCCGGGTCCAGCGCGCGGTTGGACCCTCGAGTTGGCCGACGCCCTGCGGGGGGATGCCACCGCGTTCCATCCTCGCGACGCGCGGTTTCATAGCGTCCCGGACCAACTCGCGGCGTGGAGCCGGGATGAGACCGCGAGCGTTCGCCTCGGTGTGACCCTGCTCGCACCCGTTCACGAACACGACAAGTTCAGGCTTCGTTTCAGTCTTCACCCGTCCGACACGCCAGAACCGCGGATCCCCCTCGAGGTGGCATGGGCAGCCGGCGGGAGCTTGGTGTGGGAGGGAACCGTCGTCGAGCATCCAGCGTGGCACGCGATGAAGGGGCTTGCGCGTGCGCAGCGCATTCACCCGCCGCTCGCTGCCGCGTTGGTGGGGGACACCCCGCGCGACATCACGCTGGAGCCCGCGGAGGCCTTCCTGTTCTGGTCGGAGGCGCGGCCCGCACTTCGCGACGCGGGCCTACACGTCGAAGTCCCGGAGTCGTTCCGCAACGACGGCAGCCGTCGCCTTCGGGTCCGGATGCGGTTGCTGGCCCAAGGGACTGGCATCAGCCTCTCCGAGGCGATCACGTGGCGGTGGGAGGTCGTGCTCGGCGACCGGGTGCTCGCCGCCACCGAGGTCAAGCAGCTGCGGGCGAGCAACGAGCGCGTCGTCCAGTTCCGCGGGGAGTGGATCCTCGTCGATCCGGCGGACCTCGCGCGCCTGCCGCAGAACGACAAGCTGGAGGGCAAGCTCGACGCCGCCACCGCGCTCCGCGCGATCCTGACGGGCCAACATGAAGGGGTTCCGGTCGTCGCGGACGACAAGCTCAACTTCATGGTCGAGGCGCTTCGTCACCCGCCGATTCGGGCCGTTCCTCGTCACCTCAACGCGTCGCTGCGGCCTTACCAGCAGCGCGGGTTCGCATGGCTGGGGACGCTGGCCGATCTTGGCCTTGGCGCCTGCCTCGCCGACGACATGGGCCTTGGCAAGACGGTTCAGGTGATCGCCCACCTGCTCGATCGCAAGGCGCGGTGGAAGAACCGCCCGAGCCTTGTGGTGTGTCCGACGTCGTTGCTCGGCAACTGGACCCGCGAGCTCAGCCGGTTCGCGCCGACCCTTCGCGTCGCGCGTCACCATGGGTTTCATCGCGACCTCGACCGCGCGATCGTCTCGGACGTCGTGCTGACCACCTACGGGTTGCTCGCCCGTGACGCGGAGGCGCTGAGCAAGATCGCGTGGAATGTCGTGGTTTTGGACGAGGCGCAGGCGATCAAGAACCCCGACAGCCAGCGCGCGCGTGCGGCCTGTCAGCTGCCTGCGGCGCATCACGTGGCGATGACCGGCACCCCGATCGAGAACCGCCTCGACGAGCTGTGGTCGTTGTTCCACTTCGTCCTGCCCGGGTTGCTCGGACCGCGTGCCACCTTCCGGCGAACCGTCGCGATCCCGGTCGAGAAGCTCGGAGATGGCGAGGTCGCCAAGAGGTTGCGGCTGGGGACCTCGCCGTTCCTCCTCCGTCGGCTCAAGACCGACCCCGATGTGGCGCCGGATTTGCCGGACAAGGTCGAGCGTCGCGAGCATTGCTCGATGAGCAGCGAAGCTGCGGCGCTGTACCGACGGGTCGCCGAAGACCACCTCGCGCGGATCGCCGAGACGACGGCGTTCGAGCGTCGCGGCCAGGTGCTCGCGATGCTCACGGCGCTCAAGCAGGTGTGCAACCACCCCGCGCACTACCTCAAGGACGGGAACATCGCGATCCGCCGTTCGGGCAAGTTGGCGCGTTGCATCGAGATCCTCGACGCGGTGATCGCGATCGGCGAGCGTGCGATCGTGTTCACCCAGTATCGCGAGATGGGCGACATCCTTGCGGCGGTGTTCGAGCGTCAGTTCCACTTCCGTGTTCCGTTCCTGCACGGGGCGGTGCCGGTGGGCGACCGCGACGAGATGGTTCGGCGCTTCCAAGAGGATCGCCGTGCTCCGCCTTTGCTGCTCGTCAGCCTTCGCGCGGGAGGGGTGGGCCTCAACCTGACCCGTGCGACGCACGTGTTGCACTACGACCGTTGGTGGAACCCTGCGGTGGAGGATCAGGCGACCGATCGCGCCTACCGCATCGGCCAGCGCCGCAACGTCCAAGTCTACAAGCTGGTGTGTCAGGCGACGTTGGAGGAGCGCATCGACGCGATGTTGGACGAGAAGCGCGGCTTGGCCGAGACCGTCGTGGGTTCGGGGGAGCGGGTGGTCACGGAGCTGGATGACGCTGCGTTGCGCGCCCTCGTCGCCCTCGGCGACGACGCCGTGTTGGAGGAGGAATGAGTCGCTCCGGCTCTTCGTTCGAGCCGCGTTTGGGCGCTGGCGTCGTCCACGCTCCCGAGGACGCGATCGCGAGCTCGACGCACCCGATGGGCGCGGTGGGCAGCCGATGGGCCTCGGTGCTCGATCGCGTGCCCAACGACGCCCGTGACCGCGTGTTGCGGGGTCGCAACGTGGCGCGACGCGGTCGTGCCCGCGGCTTGGAGGTCTCGCCCGGCGGTGCGTCGATGGAGGTGCACGCCGAGGATGTCTTCCGTCCGAGCCTCGTCGTTCGCCCTTTCGAGCCTGCGGAGTGGGACCGCTTCCTCAACGCTTTGCGTGCGGACCTTGCGAGCCTCGCGCATCTGCTGGAAGGAGAGCTCCCGCTCCCGTTCCTCGAATCGCTCGCGCGGGATGGGTTGGCCGTGTTGCCCGCGCTGGCAGAGCTGACCTTTGACTGCGATTGCGGCGACTTTGTGATGCCGTGCGCCCACGCCGCGGTGCTCCACCACTTGCTCGCGGACGCGATCGATCACGACCCCTTTCAGCTCCTGACGCTGCGTGGGCGGGCACGGGATGCCTTGCTGGATGACCTCCGTGGCACGTGGGGAGACGCAGGGCCGTTGCACGATGGCAACCGGACCGAGGAGCCGTTGCCGGACGGGGTGTGGATCCGCGCACCGGGTCCGCTGCCCGATTTCGCCTGCTCGGTGGAGAACCGAACCAACGCGGGTGCCGGGATGCGCGCGCTGGGGCCGCCCCCGGGCGCGACCGACCTTTTGGGCGCGCTGGTGCCGTTGTACGAGGCCGGGTCCGCGGCGGCGCGTGCGTTGTTGGAATCGAGCGTCGACCGTGTCGTCCCGGAGCGCCGCCGTGCGCCCTCAGGCGTGCTGCCGGCCGCGCCGCTGCCCGTCTTGGACGCGCTCGCGCGCTTGCCGCTCCCTGAGGAAGCGGGGGGCGCCGCTGCGACCGAGGGGCCCTCGCCGGGGACCAGCACGGCCGGAGACGTCGCCGAGGCCGTTCCCGACGTGGCGTTGGGGCCCGACGAGGGCGGCGGTGGGGCGTCGGCCCCCGAGGACGTTTGGACGCCGGGACCGACGGTCGCGAGCCCGCATCCTGACATCACCGAACGCCTCGTCGATCACCTCGCGATCGAGGATGGCAGCACCGCGGAGTTGATCTCGCGCGCGTTGGGGATCGCCAAGGACGCTGTCCGGGAGGAGCTGCTGGCGCTCGAACGTCTCGGCATCGTGTTCCGGAGTGAAGGCGCCTCGGGCGTGGGCTGGCACGTCGGTTGACCGCATCGAATCGTCGCAGCAGTGGCGACAGGACGTGTCGTGCGTCAAGCCCTAGAGGGGGAGGTGTGGATGGCGCTGCCGCCTTTTGAGGGCGTGTCGATCCTGCGCGTGACGTCGTCGGACGACGTCGCGGCCTGGGAACCTGCGTTCGTCGCCGCCTACATCCGCATCTTCGCCGACGCGCCCTACCACGAGGTCTTTCAGCCCGAAGAGGTCGCTGGCATCTGGCGGCGCCTGACGGCCGCTCGTGGCCACATCACGTTGATCGCCGTCGACCCACAAGGTGACGTGGTGGGCTTTGGGATCGCGATCCCCCTTGCCGAAGCCGCGGACGTCGCGAGAGAGCTCAACGGGCTCGTCCCGGTCAAGGCCACCAGCTACCTCGTCGAGCTCGGTGTGCAGGCTTCGTGGCGCCGGCGAGGGCTCGCCAAGCACCTCGTTCGCCTGCGCATCGCGTTGCTGGATCGCGCGACGACCACGCATGTGGTGTTGCGCGTCGCGGAGGGGCGTTCCGCGACGTTCGACATGTACCGTGCGATGCACTTCTCGGACATGGGCGTCAGCATGCCGGTCCGGCGGCTGCGGACCGACGGGACGGTGCAGACCGATGTGCGCCACTTCATGAGCCGGGTGCTGAGCCAGGTGCAGTTCGAGGACGACGCTACGGGACCCGAGTGACGGTGCACAGCAGCGGAATCTGCAGACCGCCTCCGGAGGCGAGGACGAGATCGAGTTCGGCGTTGAGGTTGGGCGACGCAGCGAAACGCGTCGGAAACATGAGCCAGAAGTGCGTGCCGTTGAGCCACGCGCTCGTCCCCAGATCCCAGGGGCTCAACCCGGAGCCCACGTAGGCGCCGCCGAGGTACGACGGGTCGACGGTCGGCCGCGGGCTGCTCCGCGCGACGCTGCCGCTCAGGGTCTGCGTGACCGTGACGTTGGCGAGGTCCCGTTGGCTTCGAACCCAGCCATCCACCTCATAGGAGGTGTAGCCGCGTCCGGCCGTTCCCTCACAGTGGAACGTCGCCGCCGGCACGGGCACCGTCGCCCCCGCCTCGATCTCGATCATGCCGATCACCGCGGCCCATCCGAACGGGAACCCCCGCATGCCGCACCCCCGCCCTCAGCCTACGTCGTGGGTCGATGACCCGCGCGTGGCGGCTTGGTTCGGCTGCGCATTTCGCGTGCCCGACTAGTGAAAGTCACGGCTTCGGCTCACGGGTTCACGGACGTCCTCCGGGCGCCAAGCCGTGAGCAGTCGCACGGAGCGTACCTCCCCGCTGGCTTGGACGATGCCCCGGACCGCGAGCAGCCGCGCGCTGCTGAGAAGGGCCCGCTGCGCGGCCCAAACCTCAGGGAATACGACGACATTGGCTTGTCCCGTCTCGTCTTCCAGGCCAAGAAAGATCAGGCCGGCTGCGGTCCCGGGCTTCTGTCGACTCGCCACGAGGCCGGTCAACACCACCACGTCGCGGTCGGCCGCTTGCGCCAAGGAAGCGACGGTACACACCGCAACCCCCGCCTGCATCAGCCGTTCGCGTGCGAGGCGGGCCGCGTGGTCGTGCAAGGACAGCCCGACGGTCCGGTAGTCGGCGAGCAGTGCGCCGGCGGCGTCGAGGGGTGCAAGGTCGGGGGCGGGCTCCTGTCGCTCCAAGCCAGCGAACAGTGGCAGTCCCGTCCAGAGGCCTTCGACCGCGTACACCGCGTCCCTTCGGTGGGTCTTGAAGCTGCGCAGGGCGTCGGCCTCGGCGAGCCGCGTCAGGGTGCTCGGACGTACGTTGGCGCGCGCTGCGAGCGCCGCGATCGACGTCGGGGGGGCGTCCCGGACCACCGCGACGATCGCGCGACCCTCGTCCTCGGTCATCCCGACCACTTGGCTGAGGCCGAGCCGCAGGGCGGGCGGGCCGTCGTCGCGTGGTTCGAGGCTGCAGGTCCAGTCGCTGTGCAGGACGTCGACCGCAAGGACCTCGACGCCATGACGCTGGGCGTCGGCAACGAGCGCACGAGGGGCGTAGAAGCCCATGGGTTGGCTGTCGAGCAACGCGGCGCAGAACGCCGCAGGGGTGTGCCGTTTGAGCCATCCGGACGCGTACACGAGCAAGGCGAAGCTGCTCGCGTGGGACTCGGGGAACCCGTACTCGCCAAAGCCGAGGATCTGTTGGTAGATCGCTTCAGCAAAGTCCGGCGCGATCCCGCGTTTCGCCATCCCGGCTTTGAGTCGTTCTCCCCACACATCGAGGCCACCACGTTTGCGCCACGCCCCCATGGCGCGTCGCAGGCCGTCGGCCTCCCCGGCCGAAAAGCCGCCAACCGCCACCGCGATCTCCATCACCTGTTCCTGAAACAGCGGGACGCCCAGCGTCCGTTCGAGGATCGGGACGAGCGCGGGGTGCGGGTAGGTGACAGGCTCCTGCCCAAGCCGTCGCCGAAGGTAGGGGTGGACCATCCCTCCTTGAATGGGTCCTGGTCGGACCAGCGCGACCTCGACCACGAGGTCGTAGAAGCAGCGCGGCCGCAGTCGCGGCAGCATCGCCTGTTGGGCTCGGCTCTCGATCTGAAACACCCCCATCGTGTCGGCGGCCTGAAACATCGCGTAGACCGCCGGGTCCTCCGCGGGGATGTCGGCGAGGGTCCATCGTCGCCCCTGCTGTTGCGAGATCAGGTCGAGGGCCTTTCGGATCGCGGTGAGCATGCCCAAGGCCAGAAGGTCAACCTTGACGAACCGCAGCCCCTCGACCCCGTATTTGTCCCACTGCACGACCGTTCGCCCCGGCATCGACGCGGGTTCGACGGGGACGAGCTCGACGAGCGGTGTGTCGGAGATCACGAACCCACCCGAGTGAATCCCGATGTGGCGCGGCAGCCCGATGAGCTGGTCCGCGAGGCGGAGCACCTGCTGCAGGGCGGGGTTGTTGGGGTCGAGTCCGGCCTCTTGGAGGCGGCTGGCGCGTTCCTCGGGCGGGGCTGCGCGCCAGCGACCTTGCGCCGACGCCAGGCGGTCGAGGACGTCGATCGGAAGCTCCAACGCGCGACCGACATCGCGCACGGCCGACCGACCGCGCCAGGTGATCACTTCGGCGACCATCGCCGCCCGATCCCGGCCATAGCGGTCGTAGACGTACTGCAGGATCTCCTCGCGTCGCTCGTGCTCAAAGTCGACGTCGATGTCCGGAGGCTCGCCGCGCTCGGGCGAGAGGAACCGCTCGAACACGAGGCGCGCGCGTGAAGGGTCGACCTCCGTCACGCCGAGCGCCCAACACAGCGCGCTGTTCGCCGCAGAGCCCCGACCTTGGGCCAAAATTCCACGGCGACGGGCCTCGCCGACGATGTCGGCCACCGTGAGGAAGTACGAGGGGAAGTCGAGCTGCTCGACCACCGCGAGCTCATGGGCGAGCTGCGTGCGGACGGCTTCAGGGGCGCCCCCGGGCATGCGGCGCGCGAGCCCCGCCTCGGCGAGGTGGGTGAGCCACCCCATCGGCGTCTGTCCGTCTGGCACCACCTCACGGGGGTAGCGATAGGTGAGCCGATCGAGGCGAAAGGTACATCGTTCCGCGAGGATGTCGGTCTGACGGACCGCCTCGGGGTGGTCGCGGAACCGCGCTTCGAGCGCTGCCGGGCCCCGCAACACCCGTGCGCGGTTGGGGAGCCGAGCGGTGCCGAGGTGGGCGAGCGGCGTTCGACGTCGAATCGCGGTCAACACGTCAGCGAGCTGGCCGCGTTGTGCGTCATGAAACAGGACGTCGGACGTGGCGACGAGCGGGGCGTTCACGGCGCGGGCGAGGGCGACGGCCCGCGCGATCCTCGCGGGGTCGTCGGGGGCGTCGTACCGCGCCAGCCGCACCGCCAACGCGTCGCCGTAGGCCTGGCGTAGGGCGTCGGCGTCCGGTGTCGCCACGTCGTCGGGCATGATGCAGGTCAACCCGCCTGCCGCCTCGAGGACGGCGGTCAGGGTGCTGCGTGCCCGTCCCTTGGGATGGTTTGCGTGGGCGTCACTCAGGAGCCGACACAGGCGCGCCCAGCCGGCCTCCGTTTCTGCGAGGAGGACGACGTGTCCGAGGTGCTCGACCGTCACGGTGGCACCGCAGAGCAAGGGAAACCCGAGCCGTTTGGCGACGTCGTGCGCCGCCGGCAGGCCGTAGACGCCGTCGCGGTCGGTGATCGCGAGGGCGCTCAGCCCCACGGCATGCGCCTGTTCGACGAGCTCCTCAGGGTGCGAGGCGCCGTGGAGCAGCGAGAAAGCGGAACGTGCAACGAGTTCGGCGGGCATCCCTGAACCTATGTTCAGGTAGCCCGCCGTGGTGGCGGCCGCTAGCCTCGCGGCGGGGCGGCGCGTCAGGACGCCTCACTGCGGCGCGGTACCACACTCGTCGGTGCCGTTCTGCTCGTACTTGACCGGAGGCAGGTACTGCGTCGTCCAGGTGTCCTTCTTGAACTTGGGCACCTCGAAACGGCCGCGGACGAGGAACGTGGACGACGACTCCGTGGCTTCGAACACGAGGTTGAACTCGCCCGTCGCCGCACCACCGACTTCCAACTCCGAGCCTTCGTCGAAGCGAACCCAGTTGTAGTGCATCTCGATCCAGCCATCGAGGCCGGCCGCCGAGGTGTCGGGCTCGCGCCACGCGTTGTCGTGCACGCGCGGGAGCAGGCGCGGGAGGTCGTCGACGTTGTCGCCATCGACATCCGAGTCGGGCACGCCAGCGTTGATCAGCTCGCGCTTGCTCACGCGCGCCGACTCGTTGGCCGTGTCGACGCAATCCTCGATCGTCAGGCACCGACGAACGCGGGTGTCGTCTTGGGCCTCAGGAACCCCGGTGAGCTCCTCGCTCGGCCAGTAGTAGATGTCGGCGAGGCTGATGTTGGCGACCTCATTGACCGCGTTCTGCGAGAGCTGGTAGCTCGCGTAGGACGCAGGGTTGCCGTACTTGGCGACGCGCAGGCGGAACTGGTCGTCGGAGAAGCGACCCTCGGCGTGGCCCGCAAGCCACTCGTTCGGGAGGAACCACTCGCGGATGTCGGGCGGGCCCTCGCCGGGCGGCGGAGAGTCGAAGTAGTCGTAGTACTTCTTCACGCCCTGCGGATCGAGCTGGTAGGACGACGAGTTCAGGTAGAACAGTCGGCCGCCGCCTTCCTCTTCGGTGAGGTCCTTGGCCCACTCGCCCAGCCAGTCGCCGTCGACGGGCTCGTAGGAAACGCCGTCACCCGCCGCGTTCTGCACGCAGTCGCGGGGCTGGAACTTGGGGTCGACCGCGAAGAAGAACCAGAAGTCCTCGCCACCGGGCATGCGCTGGTGGAAGCCGATCTGGATGTCGCCTTCGGAGGTGACGATCGCCTCCCCACGCCACGGCTCCAGCGCCTCACCGACCACGGCATAGCCGTCGTCGGCGAGCCAGGTCTCTTGGGTTGGCGGCCACAGGTCGCCGTTGGCGCCATCGTCGCCCGGGCAGATCGGGAGTCGTTGACCCTTCTCGGCGCCTACGCCGTCGCCGAGCCGCAGCTCTTCGTTCTGCTTGTCGTTGTTCGCAGCGTCGAATTCGCGGCAATCGACGTAGGAAGAACGCTCGAAGTCCAGCAGGTTGAGCGATCCCTTTTGGTAGGTGATGCTCTTGCTGGCCGAGAGGTAGGCCGTGTAGTCGCCTTCGATCAGCACGGCGGTCTGCGGGGCGCAGGCAGCGGCGGAAAGGGCGATCAGCGACAGGATGGGGCGACGCATGCGGACTCCGAAGCGCGACGCCGCAGCATAGGCCGTCGGCCCGCCGCGGTCAAGGCGGTCGCAGGATCCGGCGGTTGACGCGCATGGATCGGCGGCCCTGTTCACCGGTAGGCGTCGTGGTCGCGTCGTCGTGCGCTCACGCGCTCATCGCGGGTGCCTTCGGCGATCAACTCGTACAGGACCGCCTGCTTGCCTTGCGCCGGACGGAGCACGCGTCCGAGCCGCTGCACGTGCTCCCGGACCGTCCCCGTTCCCGACAGGACGATCGCGACCTCGGCGGCTGGGACGTCCACGCCCTCGTTGAGCACCTTGGAGGTGACCAGCACGGGCAAGGCGCCCGACGCGAAGGCAGCGAGCAGGTTGCGACGCTCCTTCAATTCGGTGCGATGCGTCAGCGCGGGCAGCAACAGCGCGCGGCTGATCGCGTAGACGGTCGCGTTGTCGTTCGTGAACACGAGGCACCGCGCGCCGGCGTGGCGCCGGAGCAACTCCGACAGCGCCCGGAGCTTGGCCGGTGCGCCGTCGGTCAGGCGGCGGGTCTGTCGGAACGCGTGCAGGGCCGCTCGTCCTTCGGCAGAGCGGGCAGCCACCATCAAGAAGCGCTGGAGGCCTTGCGCCCCACCGAGGCGGATGCCTTGGCTCGCGACGAAGGTTCGCCACAGCGCCTCGGCGTCCTCGTAGGCCTCGCGCTCCTCGGGGCTCAGGGCGACCCGGACGACTTCGGTGCGGTACGGCGCGAGGAAGTCACCGGAGAGCTCCTTGATCTCCTTGCGGTAGACGACGTCGCCAAGGGCGTCGAGCACGCGGTGGTGGGCCCCATCGGGCCGCTCGAGCGTTGCCGTCAGGCCCAGCCGAAACGGCGCGGCGAACCCGTCGCCGATCGTAGCGTACGCGGCGCCGCCGAGGTGGTGGGCCTCGTCCAAGACGAGCAGGCCGAATCGGTCACCGAACCGGTCGGCGTGGAGGTGGGCGCTGTCGTAGGTCGAGACCGTGATCGCCTCGATCGTGTGGTGTCCGCCGCCGAGCAGGCCGATCGGTTCGCCAAACGCGCGTTGGAGTTGGTCGTACCACTGCCCCACGAGGTCGAGCGTCGGCGCGATCACGAGGGCTGGGCGGTCCGCGCTCGCGATCGCGAGCTCCGCCACCAGCGACTTGCCGGCGCCGGTCGGCAGCACGATCACGCCCCGTCGGCCCGCTGCCTCCCAAGCTGCGACCGCTTGGCGCTGGTAGGGCCTCGGTGTGCGGCTGAGCGTGTGCGGCCGTTGAAGGGTGCCCCAACGAGCGACCTCGGACCGGTGCGCGCGCCCGATGTGGCGCAGGTGGAGGATCAGGCTGCGGTACGCGCCCGCGTGCGCGCGCCCGGCACGGATGCGTGGATCCCAGACGACACCCGGCAGGCTCGCGGCGTCGTCCGGACCGTCGAGGCCTGTGAGCCGAAGCGTGGCCGCATCGAACGACAAGACGACGACGGCGCCGTCCGCGGCGCGCGACGACGCGCTGTCGCCGGCGCTCAAAGCGTTTTGGAGGGGGCCGCCGCTTGACCGCGCGCGGCGGCCCGTGCCGCCTTGAGCGCGTCGAGCTTGGCTTGGGTGCTGGCGGCGGATGCGTTGGCGGTGAGCGCCGCGAGCCGCGCGTCGAGGGAGCTGTCGCCGAGCTCTTGCCCGACGTCCGCCTCGGCCTTCTTCTTCGCGATGGCTTCGCGCACGCCCGCGAGCGCGGCGACGTCCGCTTCGGTCGACAGGCCGCTGAGCGAGTCCTGGATCGCGATCCGCGCCTCCGCGTTGGCGAGTTGGGCGAGGGAGGCTTCCTTCTCGCGCTTGAGCTTCTCGATCTCGGCCTGGAACTGCAGGAGCCCCTTCTTGGCCTCCTCGGCCTCCCCTGCCACCTTGTCGAGCTCGGCCTGCAACGAAGCGACCTCTTGGGCGAGCGCCTCACGGCGTTCGAGGACGACCGCGGCGAGCGCGTCGTCGTCGGCGTCGAGCGCGGCTTCGAGCTGGGTGTTCAACGTCGCCAGCTCGGCTTGCTTGTCGCTCAAGGCATCGGCGGTTTTGGTGCGCAGGTAGACGATCCCGGCGACGGCCTTCTTCAACTCCGCATGCTTGGCGACGCGCTCCTGGATCGCGGCCTCAAACACGGCGGCCGGGTTGGCCGACTCGAGGTCGCTGAGGAACAGCCCGAGGAAACCGTTCCACAGGTTGGCGATGCGCGCGAAGAAGCCCATGATGACCTCACAGTCGGTGAGGAGGTATCGCGCGCGCGGCGTCTCACCAACCGCGCGCGGCTGCGGCACCGAGCAGGGCGCCCGCCACGCCGCCCAGCAGGCTGACCGCGGCGAGCCCCGCGGCTTCTCCCCAGGCGCCGTCACGGAGTCGGCTCGCGACGTCGACCGAGAAGGTGCTGAATGTCGTGAAGCCACCGAGGACGCCCACCCCGAGCAGCGCGCGCCACGGCTCGCGGGCGGCGAGCGGGCTCACCGCGAGCGCTCCGAGCAGGGCGCTCCCGACCACGTTGATGCCGACGGTCGTCCAGGGCCCCGGCGAGAGCGCGCTGAGCTGCCATCGCGTCCAAGCGCCGAATGCCCCGCCTGCTGCGACCCAAGCGCCCATCTGGCCTCCCGTGCTGTCCCCTTAGCCGGTCGCCGTGTCGGACGGCCGTGCTACACCCTCTGGGTTGGGGGATCTCATGGCCGACGAGGGGCCGTTTCAGGTGCTTGAGGTCTTGGGGGACGGCGCGTTCGCCAGTGTGTACGTCGCGCGGCGTCGCGACGATCCGTTGCGGCGTTTGCTCGCGATCAAGGTCCTGAAGAGCGAATACCTCAACGACGACAAGATCCTGCATCGAACCCGCGACGAGGCGCGGCTGCTCAGCCAGCTGCACCACCCCAACATCGTACGCGTCGAGGCGCTCATTGAGGTGGGCCGCGGGCCGGTCCTCGTGATGGAGTTGGTGCAAGGTGTTTCGATCAAGCGTCTGCTTCAGCGTGGCAGCGACCGCGTCCCGGCCGCGGTCGGCCTGGAGATCGCCCGACAGACGGCTGTGGCGCTGCATGCGGCGTACTACCAAGCGATGGGGGTCGACGGCCGCCCGTTGCGCGTCATTCACCGCGACATCAAGCCCGGCAACATCCTGTTGAGCATCCACGGTGCAGTCAAGGTGGTCGACTTCGGGATCGCGACGGGCCAGTTCCTCGAGCGAGAGACGCAAACCGAGTCCTTGGTGATGGGCAGTCGGCCCTACATGGCGCCAGAGCGGCTCGACGGCCGCGCCGACACGCCCGCGGTGGACGTCTACGCGCTCGGGATCACCGCGCTCGAGATCCTCGTCGGGCGGGGGGTCAACCTCTCGGTTCGTCCGAGTGATCATCAGCGCATCCTCGACGCCACGCTGGCCCACGTCGATCCACCGGGCATGGATCGCGCCTCCGTGGCCGCGTTGCACGCGCTGCTACGCTCGATGGTCGCCTACGAGCCCACCGATCGGCCCACGGCCGTGGCGGTCGCGACGGAGCTGCGGCGGTTGCTCGACGGTCTCGACCCCGTGCACGCGGTCAACCTCGAAGCGTGGGCCCACGAGGTGGTGGAACCCCTGTTTCACAAGACCAAGGGGGTGGCAGCGACCGTCACCCAACTCGAGAACGATACCCTGTTCTCGAGCATCTTCGGCGCCTCCGAAGCGCCCGTACGCGCACCCCGGTTCGGTCGCCGGCCGGCTGCGTTCCTCGGTGGCATCGCGGGCATGCTGCTGGCCTTGCTGGCGTTGGCTTGGCACAAGACGACCATCGAGGTGATCTCGTTGGAGGTGCCGCCGGAGAAGCCGGTGGTCCGCCTGTGGTTCCCCGATGGCGTCGACGCTTGGATCGAGGACGAGTTCCTCGGCGAGCCGGGGTCCCTTCGCCTGCCGCCGGGCCGTCACGTGATGCAGGTCGACGACGAAGGCGCGGGGCGGCTGGCCTGTACGATCGACATCAGCGGGCCGGTCGTGGTGCGCTACATTGAGGTGCGCGGCACGCCGTCGGTCACGCTCGACGACGGACCCCCGGTGCCCTGCGTGGCCGTCGCCGATGAGGGCGGTGGCCGGCGCAAGGACCGGGGGCAGGAAGGGGCGACACGGTAGGCGCCGGGTGACCGGTGACCGCTGGCCGCTGGCTGCTGACCGGTCACTGCTCGTTTTGGCTCAGCCGAACAGCTTCTGGAGCTGCATGCCGAGCGACATGTTGGAGACCTTGAGCTTGCCGGTCATGAACATCGTCATCGCCGACGCCGGGCTGTCGAGCAGCTTGCTGAAGTCGTCGCCCGAGCAGGTCACGACACAGCCCGCCGACGCGGCCGTGCCCTCGGTGATCGTGCCACCGCCTTGCGTCAGGTCGACCGTCCAGTTGCCCGCGGTGCCGAGGTTGAACTGGAAAATGGCGTTGATGTTGGTGGCAATCTCGGGCTTCGCCGCGAGCTTCTTGGGGAGGTACTGGGTGAAGAAGCCGTTGATGTCCGCCATGGTCGTCTCCAAGGTTTGGCGGCGCGTAGCGCGCTGCGCGGTGCCGATCAAGGCGTGGTGCGGCGTGTGCGAATTCGTGGCGTGACCCAGTCCCACCGCGCCTCGACCTCGTCGGGCTCCCAACCGGGCGTGTGGTTCGGGACGCTCGCGGCGGCGATCCACTCGCGCAACACCGCCGTCCGCAGCTGGTAGCGCAAGCCCGTTGCCCAGGCGGGCGCCGAGCGTGGGCGGAGCGTGGTGTGGCCCGCATGGCGCAGGATGAGGTCACCGAGGTCGTGCAGGCCGTGCGGCGACCGCCCTGTCAGCGTCCACGTCGCGTCCGACGGTGTCGCGCACCGCGCGAGGACGGCTTGGGCGAGGACGTGCGGGGTCGTGGGACGCAGGCCGACGAGCCTTGGCAGCCAAAGCGCATGCGGTCGGTCGGCGACGGCGTCGGTCAGCCGGGCGACCCACGGCGTGTCGGGGCCCCACAGCGCCCCCACCGCGAGGTGCGGCGTGTCGGTGCGGCTCGGCACGTGGAGCGGCGCGACGGTGAGCGTCACGGTCCGGCCGGAGGCGACGACGTCCTGACACCGCGCGGCGAGGGTGGACGTCGTCTCGGCGACGCAGACCACCGAGGACGGCTCCACGCGGTTCAGCCGCGGAGGGGCCGCCATCCACGTCCAAGGGCCGGGGGCCTCGATCGTCCCCACGCGCAGCACGTGCACGCCGAGGGACGACAGGCCGCGAGCCGTCGCGGTCGCGAGCGCGCCGTCGCCGAACACCCACAGGGTCGCCTCAGGGGTCATGCCACGGCGGGGGGAAGTAGCGCCATCGCGCGCAGGAACGGCGCGACCGTCGGGGCATCGATCGCGAACAGTCCGGGTTCGCCGTCGTGGTAGCCGTGCCAATCGGACCCACCGGTGATCATCACGCCGAGGCGTTCCGATTCGCGGCGAAGGCGGCGACGCTCCTCGCCACTGAGGCTCGGACGAATGCCCTCGATCGCCTGCAACCCGGCGGCGACGAAGGTCGCGCCGTGGGCTTGGAGGGCCGACATCGGGGGGTGCGCCCACGAGGTGAAGCCACCCGCTGCGCGCGCGATGCGGATCGCGTCAACGAAGGAGAGATCGAACGCTGGCACGTGCCCTTGGTTGCCCGTGTAGCGGCGGAAGGCGTCGCGCAGGTCGAGCGCATGGCCCGCCGCCACGAGCGCGCGTGCGAGGTGGTGGCGCGTCAGCGAGCGCTCGCCTTGATGTGCGGTGTCGTCCGCCGAGGCGAGCCCGCGAAAGCCGAGGCTCCCGACAGCGGCGTCGTAGCGTTCGGCGCGCGCTTGGGCTCGCTGGCGGCAGAAGGTCGAGAAGTCCTCGGGTACCGCGCCTTCGAAGTACACCAGCAGGTGGTACTCGTGGCCGGCGTGCTCGCCGGAGATCTCGGCGCCGGCGAGCACGTGGATCGCGCGTCCATCCACCCAGCACGGCCCAAGCGGGAGCGTGGTGGGCAGATCGTGGTCGGTCAACGCGATCAGGTCGAGGCCCCCGGCCGCAGCGCGGCGCAGCACTTCGTCAGGCGGGTAGCGCCCGTCGGAGCGGTCGGAGTGCATGTGGAGGTCGACGCGGCGAATCACAGAAGTCACGACCCAGCCCTCCCGGGCGGCCGGCGGGGCTAACCCCATCGCACCAGATCGGCAAGCGACTTCGGGAGGAAGCGGACGGTCAAGGCCTGAGATCGTGCGTTCAGGGTTCAGCGTCCCGCGCGTTCGGACGTGACCCCGGCCACGGCTTGGACGCGCTGTTGCAGCGCGCCTAACGGGTCGGCGCCGGGCTCGGCTTGCGCGATCAAGGCCGGGAGCGCGAGCGGATGTGGGCTGGAGATCACCAGCACCCCGTCGGCCACTTCGTGGAACCGGTAGCGTCCGTCTCCGACGGCCAACGGTGCTTTTTCGGTGACGGCCTCCCCGGAGCGCCGGACTTCGAGGGCGCCGTCGCGGCTGACCACCACACCGAGGTAGGCGCGATCGTCGACGTCCAGGTCGACCCACCACCCCCCGCGGGCGGCGACGAAATCGGCGTCCAACGGGTAGGCGGGACGTTCCGGGGCGCTCAGGACCGCGAGCCGCACCAGGGCGAGCGCGACCACGGCCGTGGCGGCCGCAACGAGCCGTGCGCGGCCGGGCGACGGCAGGGGCGGCAGGGGTGGCGCGAGCTCGCCGAGGCCTTGCACCGCGCCCCAGGTGGCGCCACGAAGCCCTTGCAGCGCCGTCTCATGCAGGGGTCCGAGCAGGCCGCTTTTGCACCATCGGCCTGGGCCTTCGAGGACGACGCCGCGCAGGCGTGTGCGGTCGGGGCGCTCCAACTCGGTCGCGAGTCGTAGGGTGGCGGCGATCGCGTCGAGGTCGTCGGCAGGGACGAGCAGGGTGTCCTCTCCGATCGACAGCCGGGGCGACGGCAGCTCCTGCCGCAGCGCGTCTCGGAACGAAGCGGCGTCACGCTGAAGTTGTAGCGCCAACACGCGGGTGGTCGCGCGCGGACGGCCGCCGCCGCTCGGCGGGATCAGCTCGGCGCGCGTGAGGATGCCCTGCTGGACGAGGCTCCACGCGCGTCGGCACCTCGGGCAGGCTTCGACCCAGGCGGGATGGCGCCCCTCAGCGACCTCGTGCAGCGGCGGCGCATCGTCATCGCCGAGCGCTGCGAGCCGGTGAAGCAGACGGTCGAGCCGTGGTTCTGTCCATCCTGAGAGCGTCTGTCCGTCGCCGAGCGCGGTGGTGCGCACGATCTCCCGGAGGCCCTCGCGCGCCGCCTCGACCGCGAGGAGGTCTTCTTGCAGGCGGCTGGCGACTTTGCGCAGGTCGAGCTCGTTGGCGTAATGCTCCTGAAGCACGCGCTGGCTGAGGCCTTGGGCGCCCTTGTGCAGCCGGACGCGCCACAGCAGCGGTGGGGGAACGTCCCAATCGTCGGGCCAAGGCTCCTCGAGCGACTGCCCACGGGCCCGCGCGATGAAGGCGCGCGTCAGGAGCTCTGCGCGGTCCTCGGCGACGTGCGCTGGGGTCTCAGGCGGGAGCAGGTAGAACACGTGGTCGCGCAGGTCGGAGACGAGGTCGGGGCGCAGGCCTCGGCTGATCAAGGTCCAGGTGATCCGGACGGTGACAGCGCCCCACGCGAGGTCCGCGACGTCCTGCAGGACGTCGACACGCCGGCGCCCCGGTTGGGGCGTCGCGGACGCGGGGGCAGGCGCAGCGGCGTCGACGTCAGAGGAGGCCATGGTCGGCGGTTAGCACGCCCCGTCCCGTCAGGCAGGGATCAGTCGCGCTCGCGACGAACGACGCTGCGGAGGTTCTTCTGAAGGACGCGCTTGCGCAGGCGGATCGCGGTCGGCGTGACCTCGATCAGCTCGTCCTCCTCGATGAACTCCATGGCGCGCTCCAGCGTCATCTTGCGCGGCGGCGTGAGGACCATCTTCTCATCGGCCGAGGTCGTGCGGAAGTTGGTGAGCTGCTTGGCCTTGGTGATGTCGACGTTCATGTCGTTTTCACGTGCGTTCTCACCGACGATCATGCCTTCGTAGGAGTCCTCGCTCGGGCCGATGAACATCGTGCCGCGCTCCTGCAGGTTGAACAGGGCGTACGCCGTGCTGGTGCCGGTGCGGTCGTTGACCAGCGCGCCGTTCGCGCGGGTGAGGATCTGCCCCACGTGGGCGTCCCACCCATCGAACAGCGAGTTCATCACGCCCTCGCCGCGGGTTTCGGTGAGGAACTCACCGCGGAAGCCGATCAGGCCGCGGGTCGGGATCCGGTAGACGAGCCGGGTGCGGCCGCTACCATCGGCGACCATGTCGGTCATCTGGCCCTTGCGGGCGGCGAGGCGTTGGGTCACCCAGCCGACCTGGTCGTCGAGCACGTCCATCGAGACGGACTCGTACGGCTCGGAGAGCACGCCGTCGATCTCACGGACCACGACCTCGGGGCGCGACAACGTGAGCTCAAAGCCCTCGCGGCGCATCTGTTCGACGAGGATGCCGAGCTGCAACTCGCCACGGCCGAAGACCTTGATCGCCTCTCGGGTGTCGGTGTCCTGAAGGCGGAGCGAGACGTTGCTCATCACCTCGCGCTCCAGGCGCTCGCGGATCTGACGGGCCGTGAGGAACTTGCCGTCGCGGCCGGCGTACGGCGAATTGTTGTGCGCGAAGGTCATGCCGATCGTCGGCTCGTCGACGACGATGCGCGGGAGCGGCGTGGGCTCGGCGCCGGCCGAGAAGGTGTCGCCCACCGTCAGCTCCTCAATGCCCGCGATCGCGACGACGTCGCCAGGCATCGCCTCGTCCACCTCGTGACGGCGCAGCCCGCGCCAGGTGTAGAGCACCTGGGGCTTCGCCGTGCGCTGGCCGTTGAGCCCGTAGAACTGGCCCGACTGGCCCTTGCGCAGGGGGCGGTTGAACAGGCGCCCGATGCCGAGGCGACCGACGTAGTTGTCGTAGTCGAGGTTGGTGATGAGGATCTGCGCGGCGTCGCAGGGCACCGGCGACGGGCGCGGCGACGGCAGGTAGTCGACGATCACGTCGAGCAACGGGGTGAGGTCGGTGTTGCTGTCCCCGAGCTCCACATGGGCCACGCCGTCGCGGGCGCAGGCGTAGCGGATCGGGAAGTCGAGCTGGTCCTCGTCGGCGCCGACGTCGATGAACAGGTCGTAGACCTGCTCGATGACGGCGGGGATCCGGGCGTCGGGGCGGTCGATCTTGTTGATCACCAGCACGACCTTGAGGCCGGCCTGCAGGGCCTTTCGGAGGACGAAGCGCGTCTGCGGCAACGGGCCTTCGGACGCGTCGACGAGAAGCAGGGCGCCTTCGACCATGCTGAGCACGCGCTCGACCTCACCGCCGAAGTCGGCGTGGCCGGGGGTGTCGAGGATGTTGATCTTGACGTCGCGGTAGAACACGGCGGTGTTCTTCGCGGTGATCGTGATGCCACGCTCGCGCTCGAGGTCACCCGAGTCCATGACGCGGTCGGTCAGCGCCTCGTGCGCGGCGAACGCATGGCACTGGCGAAGAAGACCGTCGACCAGCGTCGTCTTGCCGTGATCGACGTGGGCGATGATCGCGATGTTCCTGAACTCCATGGGGCCTCCGCGGCGGCCGGCGCGCGTAACCCTATGGTCGCGTTCTGTCGCGCGGAACCGATCGATGCACGGGGCCGTTGGGTGACGACCCCGCGAGGATCGGGTGTCGCCTACAGCGGAATCGGGAAGTTGACGGCCTGTCCGACCGCACTCGCGGGGAACGTGATCGCCTGGTAGGCGCTCGACAAACATCCAGCGAGCGCGCCCTGAGCCGCGGACTCTGGGCCGGTGACGCGCACGGACGTCGCCCGGCCTTCTTTCGTTAGGTAGAAGCTCGTCTGAACGGTGACGGGCGAGGCGATCTCGCCGCCCTTCAGGCCGTTGTAGAGGCAGCGCTTCACGCCGGTGTTGGACGTGATCAAGGTGGCGATCACGCTGCGGCTGACGGGTGCCGCGCTGACGCCCGACGTGGGTGCCGGCGTTGGGGCGGCCACCGGCGCGGGCTTGGGGGTCGGAGCCGGGGTCGGGGTCGGGGCCGGGGTGGGCTTCGGAGCGGCCGGCGCAGGCGCTGCGGGCATCAGCGCGGCCGCCGCGCTGGCGGCGGTGGGTGCGGCGGACTTCTCGGCCTTGGCCTTGAGCGCTTCCGCCTCCTTGAGCTTGCGCTCTGCTTCTGCGAGCTTGGCGGCGGCGGCGGCATCGAGCGCGGCGTTGCCCGCCGGCGCGGCCGCCGGGGCGGTGGGGACGGTGGCGGTCGCAGCGGTGCCTTCGGCGGCTCCGGTGGCCGTGCCGGCGCCGGTGGCCGCAGAACCGGCGGCCGCAGAACCGGCGGCCGCAGCACCGGTGGCCGCAGCACCGTCTGCGGCTGCGGGCGCGGCGGTCGACGCCGTGGCTGCCGGAGCGCTCGTCGTGCCGTCGGTCGACGCGTCCCCGCCGAACGTCGCGACGCCGACCGCGAGCAGCGCGAGCGCGCCCAAGGCGCCACCGAGCACCACGCCCGTCGGCAGCCCCGCCCTCTCTTGGGCCACCGGCGCGGCGGCCTTGGCAGCGGGTGCGGACGGCGCTGGGGCCGGCGCTGGCGCCGCGGCGCCGACAGCGCCGAACGGGTTGGCGCCAGGGGCCGGTGCCGCGGATGGCGCTGGGGCCGTGGGGGGCGTTGGCGCGGGTGCGGGGGAGGCGGCCGGGACCGGCGCTGCGGCCGCGAGGCGCGCGCGCAGACGCTCCCGCTCGTCGACCGAGATCGGCGCACCCGACAAGACGTCGTCGCCGGCGGGCTCTGCGGCGCGCGGGGCGGTGAACTGCCGTTGGACGACCGGGATCGTCTTGTCGTCGTCGTCTTCAGCGACCGGCGTCACCGGGCCGCCCTGGCCCATCGGCGCGCTGGTGGCGATCGCTGCCACAACGACGCGCTCGTCCTCATCGGCACCCGGCGCCGGCATCGGGATGAGCAACTTGGCGCCGCAAGTCTTGCAGGTGGCCTTGTTGATCGGCTTGGTCAGCCGGGCGTTGGGCACCTTGTACGACGACGCGCACTGGTCACAGACGATGCGCATGGAACGCTCCGAAGGGAAGTTGTCCGGTCCGTCGTACCCGCGGCGGGCCGTCCGCGTCAAGCCCAAGTCGGCGGCGGGTATGGCGGATTCTTGACGAGCCTGTCACTGAAGGACGGGAGCGGGGATCGTACGATGGGCGCTCGGATTGGGGGGAGCATGCGCGCAGGGTACGGGGTCTTGGTCGCGGTCGCCGCGTGCGGTGGCGCGGACGTGCCGTCGGAGCAGGTCACCTTCCACGCCGACATCCGGCCCATCGTTGAGCGCAACTGCGCGACCTGCCACCGCCCCGATGGCGTGGGACCCACCGACTTCACCGACGCGACGGCGTGGGCGGAGGGTGCGCCTGCTTGGGCTTCGGCGGCGGCAGCAGCCGTCGAGAGCGGCGCGATGCCTCCGTGGCAGGCGAGTGACGCGTGCCACCCGATCGAGGCCTCGCTCTCGATCAGCGACGCCGAGCGCGCCGCGTTCTCCGCTTGGGCACAGGCGTCGTTTCCGGCCGGGGACCCGGCGACGTACGTGGCGCCGGCCGCGCCCGAGCGGCCGATGGCGTCGCGCAAGGAGGCGTGGGGCCTCCCCGATCTCAGCCTTGCGGCCGAGCGTCCCTACCAGATCCGGACGGACCAGCCCGACGACTACCGCTGCGTCGTGCTCGATCAGACGTTCGAGAACGACACATGGGTTCGCGGGCTGGAGGTGTCCCCCGACCAGAAGGCGTACGTCCATCACCTGATCGTCTACCAGTTCAGCCCCGATCAGGTCGCCGACCTCGAGGCCTTGGACGCCGCGGACCCGGAGTTGGGCTACGCCTGCTTCAACAACCCAGACGCCGAGACCCTGCAGGGTTGGGCACCGGGCCAAAACGGCGAGTTCCTCCCGGACGGGTTGGCTCGCTACGTCCCGGCGGGCGCCAAGTGGGTCGTGCAGATCCACTACAACACCCTCGGTCGAGACCCAGCGACCGTCCCCGCCGACCAGACCCGCGTCGACGTCTGGCTTGCGGACGAGGCGCCTGCCCAAGCGGTCGTGACGATCCCGTTCCCGGATTTTGGCATCCGTCTGCCGGCTGGGGACCCGAACGTGACCGAAAAGGAGTCGTTCGACCTGTCTTGGTTGCCTTCCGAGGTCCCGATCGCGGGCGTGATGGGACACATGCACCAGCTCGGCACGTCGATCAAGCTGGAGGCGAAGCAGGCCGACGGCAAGTCTTGCTTGCTCGACGTTCCCGACTGGGACTTCAACTGGCAACAGACGTACTACTTCCCCGAGGACCAGTGGTTCATGGCGGGGCCGGGCACGGAGCTCGTGATGACCTGCACCTACGACAATTCGGCGGCGAATCAAATCGTCGTCAACGGCCAAGCGTTGGAGCCGAGGGACGTGGGTTGGGGGGAGAACACGACCGATGAGATGTGCCTGACCTACATCATGGCCGTCCTTCCCACGGCTTGGCTGGGGTTCCTGTAGTCGCGCGTCCTAGCGGTCGACGAGCCGATCGACGGCTTGCCGGAACGCGACCTGGTCGACCAGATCGCTCAGGTAGTCGAGGCGCTCGCTGTCCCACACCAGGACGGGGCTCGCCGTCCATCCCCCGATCCACCCCTCGTACAGCCGGTTGAGGCGCTGCAGGTAGGCGGTCGGGATGTTTTGCTCGGAAGCCCGGCCGCGTTGGCGGATGCGGCGGCGGATCGCGCGGACGGAGCAGCGGAGGTAGATCATCAGGTCAGGCGGGCGAAGGCTATTTTGCATCGCTTGGTACATCTCTTGGTACGTCGCCCAGTCGCGGTCGGACATCTGCCCGGCGTCGTGGAGGGAGCGCGCGAAGATCTCGGCGTCCTCGTAGATGGTGCGGTCCTGCACGAGGGTGCCTGGCGTGGACTCCAGCTCCCGGTGAAGCCGGTATTTGTGCGCGAGGAACCACATCTGGCTGTGGAACCCCCAGCGCGGCATGTCGGCGTAGAAGTCGTCGAGGTAGGGGTTGTCGGCGAACGGCTCGAAGAACGGCTGAAATCCCCACGTCTCGTGGAGGAACGTCACCAGCGAGGTCTTGCCCACGCCAATGTTGCCGGCGACGGCGATGAAACGGTCGGCCATGTCGGCTCCAGGTCAGGGGGTGGGCACACCGGCACAGTTCTCCTCGCCGAGGCCATCGCAGTCGAGGTCGACAGGCGCGCAGTCGTCGGTCGCATCGGGGCGCACGGTGGCCGCGAGATCGTCGCAGTCACCGGGCTGGGCGACCCATCCGGGGCCTGGCGGCGCGCAGGCGACGAACGTGGTCGCTTCGTTGCCCCACCCGTCGCGGTCGCGATCCTCGTACCAAGTGCTCGCGTCGAGCTCGCTGTTGTCGACCTGGCCGTCGCAGTCGTCGTCATCGCCGTCGCACACCTCGACGGCGCCAGGGAAGCGGGTGGGGTCCCCGTCGTCACAGTCGCCGTCCGCCTGCACCCAAGCGTTGGCGGTCGGTGGGGTGCACGCCACGGTCGAGACCGCGGCGTCGCCGTAGCGATCGGCATCCCCATCGGCGAACCAAGTCGGTGCATCGCCGGCGTCGGCGTCGATGCGTCCGTCGCAGTCGTTGTCGTTGCCGTCGCATACCTCGGCCCCGGGGACGCCTTCGTCGAGGTCGTCGCAGTCCTCTCCGATCAAGATGCCGTCGCAGGCGGTCGCCCAACGACCGTCGAGGTCGAGATCGCAGTCGAGGCTCAGGGTGACCGTCAGCGTTCGCAGCGCTTCGACCCAAGCGTCGGGATGCCGCGCGCGCCGCAGCGCGGTCGCCCCTGTGCCGGTGTCCACCGCAGGGTCGAAGCCGCCCACGACGAAGTCGAGCGCCACGCGGTAGGTGCCATGCACCCACGCCGTCGGATCGCGGACGAGGTCGACCGCCAGCGCGACCCGTGCCCCGGCGGCGACCGGGATCTCGGTGCCGTCACCGACCTTGACCAACGCCCGCACCGCCTCGGCGGTGGCTGCATCGAGTCCTTCGTCGAGCACCCGGACGTCTTGGAGCGTCGCGTACAACGGGAAGGTACCGTCGTTGTCGAGCCGGACGGTCGTGGCTGGCGGGCTCTCGCGCCAGGTCCAGGTGGGGAGCGTGAGCTGCTCGGGCTCGAGGTCGAGCGCGATCGTCACCGGCACCTCAGGCGCGAACCACGCGCACCCGGTGAGCAGCAGCCCCAACCCCGTCGCCATCGCGCGCATCGCATCCCCCGCGGGCAGACTCTACGGGCATTTTGGCGGTTCGGCCACCGCGGCAGAGGCGCGTTGCGATGCAACGCGACAGTTCGGGGGGTTGGCGTCGATGGGTGCCGCGTCCATGATGGCGCGGGGAGGTCGCATGCTCAAGGTTGGAGACGAGGTGGCGCCGTTCGTTCTGCCCGACGGTCGCGGGGAGACCGTCGCTTGGTCCTCGCTGCGCGGTCGGCCGGTGGTCGTGTTCGCCTACCCTGCGGCGTCGACCCCGGGGTGCACCCAAGAGGCGTGCGATTTTCGAGATCTCGGGGCGCTTTTTGACGCTGCGAGCGTGACCGTGCTCGGCTTGTCGCCCGACGCGCCGAGCAAGCAGGCCAAGTTTGCGTCGGCGAAGTCCCTCTCGATGCCGCTGCTCTGCGATCCTGACCGGCAGGTGCTGGGTCCATGGGGCATTTGGGGGGAGAAGAAGCTGTACGGACGGACCTACGAGGGGGTCATCCGCACGACGATCGCCTTTGACGCCGCGGGTCGTGTCAGCCATGTCTGGTCACCGGTCAAGGTGGCCGGTCACGCGCAAGCGGTGTTGGACGCGGTGACGGGTCGCTCGTCCAGGAGCCGCGAGGCCTCCTGAGGCGTGAGGCCATCGCGGCGAGGCGTTACGCTGCGTGGGGCGCCCATTTGGCGAGGAGTCTCGATGCGTTGGGGGTCGCTGTGGTACCGCTGGGGGTTCTGGGCCGCGGTCGCGGTGGGCGCGTCGTGCGGCGGTCCGGGGTCCGACCGTCGCCCGGGCGAGCGGGTGACCGACCGCACCGTGCGGTTTGAGGACACGCGGCTCCAGACCGCGGACGTCGACGTCGCGGTCCTCGGCATCTACCTGTCGCCGAGGCCCGATGGTGCGTCCGGCGCGCGTGCCGTTCTCGATGTGGCGTTCGACAACGACATGGCGGGGCGCTTCGACGGGACCCGCACCCAGCGCGGCACCTACGCCGCCGCGCGCGCAGGGTTCGTGCTGTCGGCGTTCGGGCAACGGTTCGCGCCGGTCGACGTGGTCGGTCCGGGCTACTTCGCCGCGGAGATCGCGGTGCCCCCAGAACGCACAGCGCGGGTTCGCGGTCGGCTCGTCTACGACTTGCCGGCCGACCGCTTGCCGCCCGAGTTGGCGCTCGACGTGCCGCTCCGCGACGCCGTGCTCACGTGGCCGCTGCGGGGGGCGATCGACGGCGTCCTCACGCCGTTGGTCGTCGTCGGTGTCGACGACCGACCCGTCCCAGACGCCACCGTGACCGCCGATGGGCAGGTCGTCGCCCGCCTTCTGCCGGGGGGCCCGTGGCTCGTCCAGCCGGGTACGGAGCTCGAGGTTCGCGTGCCCGACGGTGCGACGCTGACGGCCACCGTGCCCTCGGGGCAGGCGCTGACGCTCCGGGCGCCCGCTTCGGGTTGGGCTTCGGTGTGGCCGACGGCGGTGGATGCGGTGGCGTCGCGCGATGTCGAACGCGTGGCGGACAGCCTCGTGACGCCGGAAGAGGTGGTGGCCTTTGTCGCGGCGTTGCCGGTTCGCCCAACGTCGGGGCTCGCGCTGAGTCCGACGGGGGTGCTGCGCGTCGGGGCCGGTGGACCCGTCGAACGTGCGGAGCTCGCGCGGACGTTGTTGTCGCGTCAGGGTCGGCAAGCCGAGCTCGCGTGCGGGGAGCTCGGGCCCCGAGCCGCCTTGGCGGTGTCGGCGACGAGCCCGGCCGCACCCGCGGCGTGGCCGTGGGCCGCCGACGTTCTCCCAGCCGGCGCACCGCCGCCGCGCCGGGTCGCCTACGGGTTGGTTCCCGAGTGGTGTTGGACGCTGGTGGCGGAAGGGGACGCCGCGTCGCCGACGTGGCGCGAGCTCGACCTGCGTCCTGCGAAGATCGCCGGTGGGCTTCCGCCGTTCGGTTGGCGGGGCGTCCCACAGCCTGGCACCGAACTGTGGCGTGTGGGCCTGCAGCTGCAGGCGTTCGTACGCGGCCCTGCCGGCCCCGACGGCGCGACCTTGGTGTCCCGGGACCTGATCCGCTACGAGACCGACGCGCCGACGCTCGGGGACAAGGGGTTTGTCGTCGACCTCTTTGGGGAGGACGACGCCCAGGGCCGCTGGCTCCGCGCGATGTTGACGATCGCCGACCTACGGGACCCGGCGGGTCAACTCGGAGAGCGGGTCGCGCTTGGCGACGTGGAGGCGTTCGTCCTCCGCCTGACCGTGGTCGATCCGTTGGGGTTGGGCAGCTACGATGTCCTGCATCCGCTGTGGGAGCGCGCGGCGGGTCAAGGGCCCCCGGAGGCGTTGCGTGCGGCCGTGTCGGCGCCGACGCCCGTGACCGAGCGCGAGGCGCTCGCGGCCCGGTGGCTGGGGGCGTTGGGCGGTCGCTCGCCGGCGCCGGGCCTCGACGCTTGGATGCTCTACCACGACCTCTTGGCGCACCGGCGCGCCGCCGCGATGGACGGCTGGGTAGACGCGGAGCCGCCCCTGCTGGTGACCACCCTGCAAGACCGTCCGGAGGGACGTGTGTGGCGGACGCAGACGGTGCGTCCGGTCGGCGTGGCGGCCGTCGGGACGGGCGAGGCGTCGGCGCCGGGCGGGCCGGCGACGGCGATGGCGCTGCCCGGCGGGGCTGGGGCGTGGGGTGCGCTGGGCTGGCTCGGCGCCGTGAACGGCGCGGCCGTCGACCCGCGGCCCGTGGGCTGGGCGGCGGACGTTACGACGTTGCTGGGACTGTCGTTCGCCGAACAGGTCGACCAACAGCGCGCTCGTCGCGCGGTCGAGGCGGGCGAGACGGTGGGGGTCGATGCGGTGGGGCGCCTGTGGCGCTGGGACCCCGTCGCGGCGGCGGTGAGCGTCGAGCCGCCGTGGGCGCCGTTCCCGAAGCGAGCCGCCGAGCCGTCGAGTGGGCCGACAGGACCCGAAGGCGCGCACGCGCGGTGGACGTTGGCGTCGCAATGTGCGGTGGCCGAGGCCATGCATGGCGAGGATGAACCTGCGATCGCGGCGCGATGCCGCGTCGCTACCCCTTGAGGAGTCGAGATGCGCGACCGGTACGATGCCGCGGCGGCGGAACAAGCTGTGGCGACGTGGGGGCCGACCGCCGGCGATGCCCTCGCCCAGCGGACCTACACGTCACGGCTGCTCGGCGCCGACCCGGCGCTGGTGCTGCACGGTGGTGGGAACACGAGCGTCAAAGTGCGGCGGACTGACGTTTTCGGGGACGAGGTGGACGTCTGCTGTGTCAAAGGCAGCGGCTGGGACCTCGCCACGATCGAGCCGAAGGGGCACCCTGCTGTGCGGCTGCAAGGCGCCCGCCGCCTGCTGTCCGTGCCGAACTTGACCGATGAGGACATGGTCGCGACGCTTCGGAGTCTGTTGCTCGACCAGGACGCCCCCAACCCGAGCATCGAGGCGCTGCTGCATGCCTTCCTGCCGGCGACCTTCGTCGACCACAGCCACGCCGACGCGATCTTGGTGCTCACCAACCACGCCGACGCTCGGGCCCGCGTCGCCGAGGCCCTCGGCCCGGGTGTGGTGTGCCTCGATTACGTCAAGCCGGGTTTTGACCTCGCCGTGGCCGCAGCGGCGTTGCTCACGGAGCACCCGCAAGCCCACGCGATGGTCCTCCTGCAGCATGGGTTGTTCACCTGGGGGGAGACCGCGGAAGAGAGCTACCGCGCGCACATTCGACTCGTGCAAGCCGCCGAGGATTGGATCGCACGTCAGCCGAACGTCACGCCCGGCGCGTGGGACGACGGGCGGGTTGCACAGGCCCAGCGTCGCGTCGGCCGTGTGGCGGCCTGCCTTCGCGGTGCGTTGGTTCGCGGTGGCCTCCGGGTCGTGCTGGACGCCCGCGCCGACGGACAGACGCTGGCGCTGCTCGCGGACGAGCGCCTCGATGGCTGGGTGGCCGCCGGACCGATCACCCCCGACCACGTGATCCGGACCAAGCCGCTGGCGTGTGTCGCTCGCGTCCCGCAGGACGGCGACGACGAGGCGATTCGCGTAGCCATCGAGGACGCGCTCGAACGATACCGCAGCCACTACCTCGCCTACGTGCAGGCCCACATCGCCGGACGGCCGTTGGTGGCGCTCGATCCTTGGCCGCGCGTGGTCCTCGTCCCTGGCGTCGGGCTGTTCGGGGTCGGAGGCGCCCCCGGTGCCGCCGCGATCGCCGCCGACATCGGCGTGCGAACGCTCGCCGTCAAAGCCACCGCGGCAGGCGTCGGCGGGTTCGTCGGTCTCCCGGCCTCCGACCTGTTCGAGGTGGAGTACTGGTCGTTGGAGCAAGCCAAGCTCGGCAAGTCCAAGCCCAAGCCGCTCGAGGGCAAGGTCGCGGTGATCACGGGCGGCGCCGGTGCGATCGGTGTGGGCATCGCGGGTCAACTGCTCGCCGCAGGCGCCGTGGTCGCGTTGGCGGATCAGGACGCGCTCGCGCTCGCCCGGGCGGAGCAAGCGGTGGGGAAGTCCAAGTCGTTGATGACGGTGCATGTCGACGTGACGTCTCCGTCAGCGACGGCCGCCGCGTTTGATGCCGTCGCGGCCCGCTTCGGCGGCATCGACATCGTGGTGCCCAACGCGGGCATCGCCCACGTCGCACCGGTGCTTGAGCTCGACGCCGACGCGTGGAACCGCGTCCTCGACGTGAACGCGACCGGTGTGTTCCTCACGACCCGCGAGGCGGCCCGCTGGCTGACGCTCCAGGGCGTCGGCGGCGACATCGTGATCATCTCGTCGAAGAATGTCTTTGGCCCCGGTGAGGGGTTCGGGGCGTACTCCGCCAGCAAGGCGGCCGCGCATCAGCTCGGCCGCGTGGCGGCGCTCGAGCTCGCGCAGCACGGCATCCGCGTGAACATGGTGAATCCGGACGCCGTTTTCGCTCAGGGCGCCATCCCGAGTGGCTTGTGGGCGGCGGTCGGTCCGGATCGCGCGCGGGTTCGCGGGCTGAGGACCGAGGATCTGCCAGCGTTTTACCGGGAGCGCAACCTGCTTCGTGCGGAGGTGACGGGGGCGCACGTCGGGGCGGCGGTCGTCTTCTTCGCGAGCGGCGTGACGCCGACGACCGGTGCTGCGCTCCCGGTGGACGGTGGCGTCGCCACGGCGTTCCCACGCTGACGTCCTTGGCTTTGGTGGTTCGAAAGCGATACGTTGCCCATCCGGGGGGACGCTCATGCGGGTCGGAGCCGAGCTCGTTCGCGCCAGTCAGGTCTACGCCAAGGAGGATGTGGGCACCACGTGGCGCTTGCTCCTCGGCACGCTCGCGCCGATCGCCGCGCTGTGGGCCCTGGTCCTGTCCACCGATCTGTGGTGGTTGGAACTCCCGAGTTCTGTGCTGCTCGGGTTGATCGGCGTCCGCCTGTTCATCTTCTTCCACGACTACTGCCACGACGCGATCTTCACCGACAGCAAGCTCGGTGGCGCCGTGATGTCGGCGGTGGGGTTCTACACCTTGTCGGTGACGAGCGTCTGGCGGGAGACCCACAACTACCATCACCGCAACAACGCCAAGCTGACCGGTAGCGCCATCGGGAGCTACCCGACGGTGACGCTGGCGATGTACCGCGGCCTGACGGTCGCGGACCGGCGCAAGCTGAAGGCGATCCGGCATCCGATCACGATCGCGCTCGGTTTGTTCACGACGTTTTTCATTGGCTTTTGCTATGCGGCGTTTCGGCGCGACCCGAAGCAGCACTGGGCCGCCCCCGTCTCCGGCCTCGTGTGGATCGCGGTGTTCGTGGCCCTCGGCCTGAGCGCCGGGTGGGGCGACGCGGTGTGGCTGTGGATGCTGCCGTGCGCCCTGCACGCCGGTCTGGGCTCGTACTTGTTCTACGCCCAGCACAACTTCCCGGGGATTGAACTCCGTGGCCGGCGGGAGTGGGAGTACAGCCACGCGGCACTCCGCTGCAGCTCGATGTTCGACATGAGCCCGATGATGCACTGGTTCACCGGCAACATCGGCTTTCACCACGTACATCACCTCAACCACCGGATCCCGTTCTACCGGCTCCCGGAGGCGATGGCGGGCATGGAGGAGCTGCAGGACCCGATCCGCACCTCCTGGCGGCTCTCCGACATCCGCGCGGCGTTGGCCTGCTCGGTGTGGGACGGCGATGCCGGCCGGATGATCTCGTTTGAAGAGGCCGACGCGGCGGTGGCGTCCGCGGTCGCGGCGGCCGCGAAGTGAGATCGCTGCTGGGGTCTGTCGGCCTCTGGGCTGTCGCGTGTTCCGGCGCCGTGCCCTCGCCGACGCCGCGTTCGGTCGACGCGCCGGTGAGTCGAACCGCGGCGCTCGGGGTGTCGCCCGCGGTGCTGACGCAGGACGACCTGTACGGTGTCGTGCAGGTGTTGGCCGAGGACGGCGCGCCCGAGGGGCCGGCGTCGGTGAGCTACGTGCTCGATGGCCAACTGCGGTCGGCGCGTGTCGGGACGACGGGCGAGGCGCCGGTCGTGCTCTCCGGGGCCGGGCGCGTCGCGTTCGGGGCCGACGGCGACACCACGCTGTGGCACGTGCACGAGGCGGCGTACGTGGCGCCGTCCGGGGACACGTGGACCCCGGCGCCTGCGGCGGTGCGGGTGTGGTCGCTGGGCCCCGCCGTCGTGGTGCAGACCCCCGACGCGCTTTGGGTCGATCGCGGGACCGGCAGTCCGGATCCGCTGCTCGCCTTGTCCGACGGCGCGGTCGGCGTGGCGGCGTGCGGGCCGGCCGCCGATCCCGCGGCGCGGGTCGTCGTCGTCGCCAACGGGGGACTTCACCTGTTCGAGCGGTCGCCCTCCGGTCGGTACGCGCGGGTCGCCCACCGCATCGCGGTGGGTGCGGTCGCCGAGGCGCTGGACGTCGCCGACTGGGACGGGGATGGCCAACGCGACGTGGTCGTCTCGTGGGCCGCCACGGAGGGCGGACCGGACACGGTCGAGGCGTGGTCGCCCTCGGTGGGCCGTTGGTCGATCGTCGATCGGTTCGACGTCGCGGCCGGCGGGTTGGCGGGGGCCGGGGTCTTCGCGCGCCGCGACGGCGAGGACGCGGTGCTGGAGGTGATCCCTGCGGCTGGCGGATGGCGCCGTTGGCAGCGGCGCGCCGGCGGGGCGTGGCAGGAGGCGGTAGAGGTTCCGCTGCTCGACATCGCCGCAGGGACCGAAGTGGTGGGTGGCTTGCCGCTGCTCGGCTCCGCGGCCCGCGATCTGGTCCTTGTCGGGCCCCTGGAGCCGCTCACCAGCGACCGCGTCGTGCGGTTTCTCGACCTCGATCGGTACCCGGCGTCCGTGATCGAGGTTCGGAGTGCCGGTGCGGCGTGGGCGATCTCGCCGGCCGCAGGCGCGGTGGCGGAGGCCTTGTGGACGCGCGAGCCCGACGGGGCTGCGCGCGTGTTTGCCGCTGGGTTGACCGGTCCGACGCAGTGGTCGCTCGCGGCGCCGGTGGGGCTGGGGCCGTTGGTCGGCGTCTCGCGCTCGGGGGATGCGGTCCCCGACTTGTGGTCGGACGATGGGCTCGGGTGGGGTTGGACGGAGGGGGCCGATGTCGGCGCGGCGGCGCCGTGGGCGCGCGCGGCGCTGGCGATCGTCCCGCTCGCCGACGGGGTGCGGGGCTTCGACGTGGAGCCCGTCGTGTCGGGCGCGCCTGCGCTGAGCGCGCTGGTCACGACCGGGGACGCCGTCACCGGCTACACCGTGCGACGCTACACCGTGGACGACGCGGCCTCGACGACCGTCGACCGCGCTCGCGTCGCGCTGCCGACGGGCCTTGGCGCCATGCGCGACACGGCGCTGTGCGCCGGGGTGCTGTGGTGGCTGGGCGAGGGCGGCTTGCAGGCGATCACCGCAGGTCCAACGCTTCGTCTCGGGGCCTTCGATCCGGCGGCGGCGGGGGCTGTGGATGTCGCGTGCGCCCCGGGCCTTGTCGCGGTCGTGGGTCCGTTTGGCGGCCGGCTGCTCGACGCTTCCGGTGCCTTGGTGGACGCCTCCTCGACACCGGCGGCGGGGGTCGCGCTCCTCGACGCCCGTCCGGCGGACACCTGGGCGGAAGCGGTGGTGACGTGCCCCTCGGCGGGATGCTTGGTCGGCGCATGGCCCGACCCTGCGGCGCCCGCGTCGGTGTCGACGGAGGCGGACGGGTCGTCGACGTGGCGTGAGGCGGACGGTCGCGTCGGCCGTGTCCCTTGGTCGGGCGCGTCGTCGTTTCAGGACCTCGATGGCGATGGCCGGCTGGATTGGACCGTGCTGGCGCCGGACGGCCGCCTCGGTGTGGTTCGCCGCACGACCGCCGGCCCGGGGGCGCTGGAAGTTTGGCGTCTCCCGCGGCCCTCGCTTGGAGCGGTCGCCGCGGTCGATCTGGATCTCGACGGTCGACGGGAGACCTTGACCCTCTCGGCGGAGGGGCTTTGGTACGTCACGCCGCTCTCCGGCGGCGGTGTCACGGTGGGGCCGCCCGGGGACACCGGCGCGGCGCCCGGCGAGACGGCGACCCCCTAGGGCGCACCATCGTACGCCCAGGAATCGGCCTCCACCGTGCCCCAGATCGCCTTGTCGAAGTCGGGGATCGTCCAGCTTGAGCCGTCGCGCGCGAGGTCGAGCAACCAGAAGTTGTCGCTGTCGTACCGCGTGGCGGCGACCACGTAGTACGGCAGTCCGTAGACATCGCTGAGATCGATCCACCGGTGGGTATGGCCGACGAAGATGGCTTGGATCGTCGCGCGGTGACGTTCGATCAACGTCTCGATGCCTGGGATCTCGCCGTCGGGGTCTTCGGCCTTGTCGACGACGTACAGCGGGTGGTGGAAGAAGACGAAGGTCGGCAGACCCTCGGAGAGCTCGGCGTCGATCCAAGCGAGTTGCTCGCGACCGAAGGACCCCATCCCCGTGTCGAACGCAGGGTCCTCTGGGTCCCACGTGCGCCCCAACATCGTGTTGGCGAGCACGAACTTCCATCCCCCGAGCGTGACAGACGTGTACGGCGCCCTTCCGAACAACCGGTCGAACAGGGCGTGGCTGAAGTCCCGGGAGAACTCGGGCACCTCGTAGTCGTGGTTGCCCCAGGTGAGGTCGACGGGGATCTGAAACGTCTCGAGCAGCGCCGCCGCGTTGCCCGCGGAGGTCTCGCGGGTCTCGTAGTCCTCGAGCGCGTCCCATTTGTAGTTCTGATGGAAGATGTCGCCGTCGATGAACACGTGCTCGGGGCGGGGGCTCAACGCGTGCAACAGGTCGCGTGTGCCTTCGAGCCGGGCGTTGGTCTGCGTGATCGATTCGGTGTCGATGCCGGGCGATTCGCAGCAGACGTCATCGGAGGCGATCACGTGCGGGTCGGTGAACAGCGCGACGCGCAGCGGAGCCTCCGGGTCGGCCCCAGCGTTCGGGGGATCGTCGGCGTCGCGCGAGCACGCGAGAAGCAGGAGTAGCGAGAGGTTCATGGCCGAACGTTCGCACGTTCGGCCTGCACGGCGCGTGACGAGCTCGTGCCTGTGCGTCGACGTGCGCGTGAACCGGCCCTCCGCACGGACCAGCGGAGCCCTACAGCCGGGGCAACATCCAAGCCAGGCCGCGCTGCAGCCCGAGCGTCATCGTCTCCCCGTGGTCGGCGTCCGGGCGCTCGGTCGTCCAGTCGAGGCCGTCTGGCGCTGCGGTGGAAAAGCCTTGGTTGACGGCATCAAAGTTGGCTTGGCCATCCTCCGCGATCTGCGCGCCGAACATGTGGAACAGGTGCACCGGCAACGGCGAACCTGGTTCGAGGACCTCGGCCTGCGTCGCGATGATCTCCGGCGCGGCGCCGTCGACGGCGATGTAGCCGGCGAACGTCTCCGAACGCGTCGTGAGCAACGTCCACAGCGCGGTGCGCCCGCCGAGGCTGTGGCCCCACAGCGCGAGCCGGTCCTCGCTCCCTGGCAGCTCCGAGAGCACGGTGGGGACGATCTCCTGGGACAACACGTCGACGAACGTGGCGGCGCCGCCGGTCATGCAGCGTTCGTCCGGCACGATCGACAGGTCGCGCCACCGTCCCTCTTTGCAGGGAGCGCGGTAACTGTTCGCGTAGCCGTAGCCGATGCCGACGATCACGGCGGGTTCTGTGCCCTCGGTGCCGCGGATCTCCGCCTCCCATCCGGTGGCCGCCGCGAAGAAGTTGTCGCCATCGAGGACGAAGACGACGGGGCCGTCCTCGGAGGCGCCGGGCGGCACCGCTGTGTACAGCGCGAACGTCGCGTCGATCCGAGGTGATTGGAACGACATCTCCCCGAGTGTGGCGTCGGTCGGCGGACCTGCGATCGGCCCTGCGCAGGCGGACGCGAGCGTAGCGACCGCCTGCGTCCGCCATGGACCCCACCTCAGGGAAGCACGCACGCCGCCTCCACGGGGGTTTGGATGCCCCAAGCCGCCGCGCACGTCGCGTCGCAGACCTTGAGGTCGTCGGTGGTGCACTGACGGCCAAGGCCGGCGAAGTAGGGCACGCCGTCCCGCGTGATGTTGCCGACCGCCGAGGCGCTGCAGTCGCAGCCCGGCTCATGGGTCGTGACGGCGCCACCGGTCGCGAGGAAGCGCGAGGTGAAGTTGACCATGAACGCGTCGTTGTCGAACACCCGGAAGGACTGCGCGTTGTAGATGCCGTGTTGGCCGGCGGGTCGCAGCAGCGGCACGCGGAACGCGTCGTAGGTGCCATCGTCGCGCGCATGGTCGAGGCGCATCTCTTGGCCGGGCTCGGGGTTCGGGACGTCGAAGAAGACCTCCTCGCCGTCGAAGGTGCCGCGCAGCGGTTCGGGGCAGCGGTGTTCGCCGTTGAGCGCCGACCAGTCGGTCGGGCCGCAGGAAAAGCGCGTGGCACCGTCTGAGACGTTGTCGGGATCGTACAGGACGTTCGGATTGATGAACTCGGGCTGGTCGAACCTCTGAAGGCGCCAGTCGGCCTCCATCACGAAGTTCTGGCGCATCCACGCGTCCACCGTCATGCCCCACTTCGGGTTCGGTTCGAAGTAGGCGCGCCACCCGACTTCGGGCCCGTGGTTGGCCTCGTCGCGCAGCCAACTGCCGAACAAGCCGCTGACCCGTCCCATGTGGATGCCGGTGCTGACAGGGACCTGAGGGTCGCCGACCGTCGGCATCAGCAAGATGCGGGTGTTGCCGCCTTGGGTGAACGGGTCGTACGACACGTCGAGCGGGTCGATGAACGAGTGCACACCCCATTCGACTGGGTCGCCCGGTCCGAGGGCCGCCTGGGCGAGTCCGAGCAGGCGCCGGAAGTCGGGCCCGTTGCGCTTGTGGCCGTAGCCGTTTTGCAACGCGACCCAAGCCGACCCGGCAGCGTAGATGCCGCCTTGGAAGCGAACCTCGCGCTGGAACGTGTCGACGCGGGCGCGCAGGGGGCCGCTGGGTCCGTCCTGCACGGTCAGCGAGAGCCCATCCGCGTAGCGCGTCGGGTCGTCGATCAACAGGTCGCCGACGACGTCGTCCGGGAGCCCCATCGCCGTCCGTCGCTCGATGGCGTCGAGGGCGTCCGCAGCCACCCCGAGGCGGAACCAGCCGCGCTTGTTCACTTCGGCGCAGTCCTCGTCGCCGTTGCGCAGGTTGGTCAAGCAGACGCGGTCGCCGACCTTGACGCCCTCCACGGCGCCGACCTCGAGCAGCTCAAAGCTCGCCCGCGTGCTGTTGTACATCGCCAAGCGCAGCGTGCCGCCCTGCCAAACGGCGTCCTCGGCGCCGCGACCCTGCCAAC
>JBJONI010000278.1:0-3263 GCA_046051915.1 Pseudomonadota bacterium | reverse complement strand
GGTTTGCGGGCTCTGCGTTTTTGCATGGGCTCGCCGCGCGGCCGGGCTGGGTGGAAGCCTGGGTCGGGGACGGGTGGGGCGGCAAGGCGACGGCAGCCCTCGGCCGCCTGTCGGAGGCGGCGGGCACCTCCACCGCCGACCTTGTGCTGGTCGTGGGCGTGGGATGGCTGCTGTGGTCGGTCCTCGATGGCCTCGCCGAGGTTGGGGCGAAGCGTCGTCACGTCGCGAACGCCCTCGCGACGTGGGCGCTCGCGACGTTCGCGCTCGTCGGTGGGGTCGGCTTCGTGTTCGATGCGACGTGGGGGATGGCCTACCGTCGGGATCCGGTGGGACAGCGCCTCGGATGGGGGCCCCCGATCGAAGTGGTGAAGGGGCAACCGTTGGATCCGGCGGTGGCGGCGCTCGTGCTCGAGGACGCGGACCGGCTCGTGGCGGAGGCGTCCGCGGCGTACCGTGCGGTGCACGGCGGCGACGACGGTGGCGCGCCCACACGGCTCGCGGCGGGCCGTGACGCCGATGCCTTGGTCGAGGCGGCCTATGCCCGTGTCGGTGCCCGCCTCGCGCTCGACCCTGCGTTCACGGCGCCCCAGCCGAGGGCCGCGGCGCCACGGCTCTCGCCGCTGATGAGCTGGCTTGGGCTAGGGGGCTTCTGGTTTCCCTTCACCGGGCAGGCGCAGGTCAACGGCGAGCCGCCGGATGTCAGCCGGTTGTTCACGCTCGCGCACGAGAAGGCGCACGGCCGGATGGTGGGCCCAGAGGACGAGGCGAGTCTGTTCGCCTTCCTCGCGCTGATCGAGGCCGATGACCCCGTCCTTCGCTACGTGGGCTGGAACTTCGCCGCGCGCCAGATGGTCCGCGGCGTCAAGAAGGTCGATCCGGAGCGGGCCGCCGCGATGCTCGCCTCGCTCCCGGCCGGCATGAGGCGCGATCAGGACGAGGTGGTCGCGTTCTGGGAGGCGCACGCGGGCGTGTTGACCGATCTCGCCGAGGCGATCAACGACGCCTACCTGAAGCTGCACGGCGTCGAAGGGGGCAAGGCCTCCTACACCCGGACAGCGCGGTGGATCTCACGGTGGTTGCGCGTCCCCGCCGCGGTCGGCGGAGGCCAAGGACGGGTCGGGTCGGCGTCGCCCTGACCCTTCGCGGCGCAGGGCGTCCTCGGCGAGCATGCGCTGTGGAGGGTCGTCGAGGTCGTCCATCTGCCCGTCGCGGACGGCCCAGACAAAGGCAAAGGCGAAGCCTGCGCCGAGGACGAGCGCCAAGGGGACGAGCAGGAACAGGATGTTCATCGCGCCTCCAACGCCACGGCGGCCCGCTCGATCGAGGCGGCGGACGCGATCACCAAGCCGCTCGACAGGGGCATCAAGATCGCGGCCACCAGCGGGTCGATCCATCCCGCTGCCGCAGCGAGCACGGCGGCCACGTTGTAGGCGGCGGCGCGGCGCAAGCTGCGGTCGATGCGCCGGGCGGCGACGCGGGCGATCGCGATCGAGATCCCGACGGGCCGCACCGTCGGCGCGACCAGGACCCCGTCCGCGGCGAGCAGGGTTGGCGCTGCGGCGTCAGCCATCGCGATCCCGACGGTGGCGCGGGTCAACGCCTCGGCGTCGTTCAGCCCGTCACCGACGAACACGGGCGCGTGGCCGTCGGCGAGAAGCTCCTCGAGGAACGCCACTTTGGCGCTGGGTTCGGCGGCCGCACGCACCTCGTCGATGCCGGCTTCCGCCGCGAGGACGTGGGCGGGCTCGGGTCGGTCCCCGGTGAGCAGCGTGACGCGGGTCACCACCTCACGCAGACGCGCGACATCCTCGTGCAGGCCGTCGCGCGCGACGTCGGCCAGCCGGATCTCGCCCATCAGGCCCTCGGGGCCCTCCAGCGCCACGCCCGTTTGTCCGCGCCGCAGGTGGCGCGTCGCGCCGGCGACCCGACCCGACAGGCCCCGACCGGGCGTCTCCTCGACGTTGTCTGCGATGCCCAGCGGGAGCCCCCGGCGGACCGCCTCGGCCACGATCGCGCGCGACATCGGGTGACGGCTCATCCGGGCGAGGGCGGCCGCCTCGGCGAGGACCCCATCGTCCGCCGCGACGACGGTGGGGGTCCCGAGGGTCAGCGTCCCGGTCTTGTCGAGGCATGCGACGTCGACCGTCGCGAGATCCTCCAACGCTTCGACGCTCCGCAACAGCAGGCCACGTCGGGCGATCGCGCCTAGCCCCGACGCGCCGACCAACGGTCGCGCCAGCGCGAACGCGCACGGACAGGCGACGACGAGGATCGCGACGGCACGCGCCAAGCCGACGTCGGGGGCGCCGGCGAACGTCACTGCCCCGCCGACCCCGAAGGCGGTGCCGAGCGTCGCCAGGAGGAACAACGGGGCCGCGCGGTCCGCGGCGGAGGGTTCCCGAGGGGCTGCGCCGGCGAGCGCGAGCGCCTCGGCCACGGCACCGAGGTGCGACTGCCGCCCGACGGCGCTGACGTGGAGCAGCACGCGTCCATCCTCGAGGGCTGCGCCTGCCGGCAACGTCGCGCCGACGCCCGCGAGGACGGGCTCGCTCTCGCCGGTCCAGAGGGCCATGCGGACCAGACCCTGGCCTTCGGTCACGACACCGTCGGCGGCCAACACGTCGCCCGCGACCACGTCGATCGTGTCCCCGGGCCGCAAGGCCGCGGTCGGCACCAGCTCGGGGACGCCATCGACCCAGCGGCGTGCTTGCCCTGGCACCTCGGCGGCGAGCATCGAGGCCGCTTCGGCCGTTCGCCGCCGTCCGCGCGCCTCCAGCACCCGCCCGACGAGGAGCAGCGCGACCAGCATCGTCAGGCTGTCGAGCCAGCCCTCTTCGTGGGCCAGCGTCGCCGCGATCCCCTGAAGCCACAGCACGCCCACCGCAAGGCTGACGGGGAGGTCCATGCTCGGTGTGCGGCGCATCCAGCCTCGCCACGCGCCTTGGTGGAAGGGGGCTGCCGACCAGGTCGCAACCGGCGTCGCGGCGAGCAGCGCGGTCCAGCGCAGCAGTTGAGCGAACCGGTCGTCGATCCCATCGAACCAGCCGACGTAGAGCGCGGCGGACGCCCCCATCACGTTCGCGGCGCCGAACGCTGCGACGCCGAGTCGGAGCAACAGGTCTCGCTCGGTCGGGTCGACGGTGCTGCCCGGCGGACGCGGTGTGTAGCCCACCGCTGCGAGACGGCCCGCGAGCGTGTTCGCATCGGTTCGTGTGGGGTCGAGGCGGACGCGGGCCCGGCCCGTCGCGTGGCTGACGGTCGCT
>JBJONI010000277.1:0-6145 GCA_046051915.1 Pseudomonadota bacterium | reverse complement strand
TGGGGCGGACCGTCCATGACCCAGCCCCCGTCGACGAAGTCGCGCTCCTCGCATGGCGTCGGGTCGCCGACGCTGCCCACACCGGAGAGCGGGTCACGCTCATCCTGAACGCGCCCGCCCCACAACAACCAGCCCCCCTCCCAGCCGAGGGTGCCCGGGGAGGCCTCGAGGCCGTGCGACAGGGTCAGCCCCGTCGACGCCGCGTCGCAGACGCCAGGCTCGCCGCCGTCGTACGTCGGCAGGGGGTGCGTGACGACGGCGCCGTGGGTCTCCGGCGTCCATCGCCCGGGGACGGCCCCTTGCAGGGCGTCGCGCATGGCGAGCGCGGGGTGCGCGTACACGCCGCCCTGGGCGAGCGCCCCCTGGTACAAGCCCGCGATCTGGCCAGCGGCCGAAGCCATCAACGACCGCGCGGTCTCGCGCCAGACGCCGGTGTTGCACGGCTCCGCGATCGCGTCGGCGACGCTCACGGCGCTGGCGTCGAGGTCGATCTGCCGCACGTCGAGCCCCTCGGGCTCAGCGTCCGTCCCGAAGCCAAACGAGGCGTCGAACGAAATGTCGGCCACGCCCGCGGTCGGGCACGCGTCCACCGCGACGGGACCCTCCAGGGACGGCGCGAGGCCCGCCCAGCGGATCACGGCGTCCTCGGCTTGTACGATCAACTGAAACGGCGCGTCCGCGTGCTGCCACGTGGCCCCGAGGCGGGGGACCCCGGGGCTCTCCGGCCGCGGGTCGACCAGCAGCCCCTCCGCCGGCATCCACCCGAGGTAGTCGAAGGTCGAGGTCCAACGCGCGCAGACCTCCCAGTTCCCCTGAGAGGTGGGGTTGGGGTACGGCGGGGGCAAGCTCACCGACGCCGCGGCGGCGTTCGCGACCTCGGCAGCCGCCACCAAGGTGGCCCACGTCGCCGTCCAAGTCGCGTCGGGCGCGCCGAAGTCGCCGTAGAGCGCGCAGGACTCCGACGCCGTCGGACCCGAGACACCCGCCCCGATCTGGGCGTCGATGTCGGACTGCGGCGTGGGGAGGTCGGGGTGCGGGATCTTGGCGAGGACGACCGGCGAGAGCGCGACGAGGCCGTCGGGGGTCACGGTGGTCGAGACGACCTCCGCCGCCTCGTCCTGCGTCCAGGCCGCGTCCCAGCTCTGGCAGTTGGAGCGCCGGGCGTCGATCGCCGTGTGGAGGTCCCGGCTGACGAAGGCGGACAGATCGGCGCGATCGGCCGGGCGGACCAGCTCCGCGAGGAAGGGGCGGACGCGGTTCTCCCACCCCGCCGCGCGTGACGCCAGCCACGGGTAGCGAGGGTACTCCGCCGCGAACGTAGCGTCCGGCGGCGCCATCCCCACCTCGTTGGTCGGGAAGAGGTCGACCACGGTGGAGAAGGACCAGTAGCCCGGGGTCGACGTCGCGCGGATCTCGTAGCGAGGCACCTTCTTGCCCTGCACGTACAGCTCGAAGTCGGCGAGGCGCTCGACGTTGTACAGGTGGCCGGACACGGCGACCTCAAAGCACTCCGCGATCGACGTGCCCACGAACTGGTCCTGCGCCGGGCTGTCGATCCGCACGGTCGGCCCGTCGGGCCAGGGCTCGCAGCCCTCGCAGCCCGTCCAACCCAACACCACCAAGAACCGCCACGACGAACGGACCTGCACGGCGCCCCCTCACCCGGGGAGATTGCTCTCGACTCGCCCGCCACGCAAGTACCGCCGGAGGAAGAACTCTCCCGCCTTGTAGCTGCTCCGTACCAACGGGCCGGACGCCACGTAGGCGAACCCCAGCGCCTCGCCGCGCGCCTGCCAGTGGGCGAAGCCCTCCGGGGTCGTGTAGCTCTCGACCGCGAGGTGCTTCTTCGTCGGCTGTAGGTACTGGCCGAAGGTCAAGAAGTCGCAGCCCGCGGCGCGAAGGTCCGCCATCGCGACTTCGATCTCGTCGTCCTGCTCGCCCAGACCGAGCATCAGGCTCGACTTGGTGTGCATCCGCGGGTCGATCGTCTTGATCGCTGCGAGCACGTCGAGGGACTGACGGTAGCCCGCGCGCGGGTCGCGAACGCGCGGTGTCAGGCGTTCGACCGTCTCGACGTTGTGGGCGAGGACGTCGGGCTTGGCTTCCACCACCGCGAGGAGCAGGCCGTAGTCGCCCCGGAAGTCGGGGATCAGCACCTCGACCAGCGTGTCGGGGTTCTTCGCACGAATCGCCCGGATGCAGGCTGCAAAGTGATGCGCGCCTTGATCTTGCAGGTCGTCGCGGTCGACAGAGGTGACCACGACGTAATCGAGTTGCATCTCTGCGATCGCCGTCGCGACGTTCTCCGGCTCCGCGGGATCGAGTGGCGCCGGCTTGCGGGAGGTGTCGACGGCGCAGAACCGGCATCCCCGGGTGCACGTGTCGCCCATCACCATGAACGTGGCGGTGCCGCCCCCCCAGCACTCCCCGATGTTGGGGCAGCGGGCCTCTTCGCAGACCGTGGCGAGCTTGAGCGTGCGTGCGCGCTGCCGAATCGCGTGGAAGCGCTCACTCCCCGGCATCTTCACCTTGAGCCACGGAGGCTTGGTCGGCTCGTACGTCATCACGCCCTCAGCAAGGTCGGCGCGTAACCCGACGGAGCTCAGAGGTCGCCCGCCGCCCACCGCACGGCGTTGTCGAGCAACGTGTCGTTGACCACCGACGGCGAAGAGCCATCCCCTCCGAACGTGCTGTTGACGTACACCTGGCGGGGGCCGACCGCTGGCTCCCGGACGACCAAGGCGGGCCAGGCCCCGAACGACCCCCGCGCCTCGGCGATGACCTCGATGTCGAGGTCGCCCTTGACGCTCGTACCGTACACGCGCCCCGTCTCCGTCCACTTCGAGCTCAGGCCGTCGGCGATGGCGTGGCCGCGCTGTAGGACCCACCATTCGCTGTCGGTCGAGGCGCTCGCCTCGTCCTCGACCGGCAATGCAAGATCGGCATTGGACGGGGTCGCCACGCTCGCAGCAATGCGCGCGGCGAGTCCACTGCGGACGATCCCGGCCCCGCCCTGCGAGGCGGCCACAAGGGCCTGAGACGCGCCGGCGGTCAGTGGCGCGTCGGTCTTGTCTCCCTGGAGCACCAGCACGGCGTCGGCGTTCGAGACACGAGGGTTCTCCCCCGTCCAGTCGTTGTACGCTGGCCCGAGCACCGCATTGTGTCCCAACGCCTCGAGCGCATCGGCGACCGATGCCGCGCTGCCCGCGCTGTCGTCGAGCACGAGGATCTTCAGTCCCGACGCGGTCGGCTCGGTGGTGTCGGTGGTGTCCGTGCCCGCGCTGGTGTCGGTGGTGTCTCCGGTACCGTCTTCGTAGGGCGGTGAGACCACACACCCGGTCGTGAACCATGCGCCCATCAGACCCCACACCGCCGCAGCCCGCATGCCACGCCTCCCACAACACCCATCGTACCTGACGAGACACGGGGATGTCACGCGCAGCCGTGCAGCGCACCGCGGCGGCCTCAACGCGGCGCGGACCCGCCACCCTCGTCGTCGTCGCCCACGCCCGCGTCGTCGAGGCGCAAGTCCTCGGTCACCACGCGTGCGACGCAGCCCGTCCGCGCGGCTTGCGCCAACGCCCGAGGTCGGTCGTCCGCGCCGCCCTCACCGTCTTCCCCCACGGCACGCAGCGCGCGCAGCGCGGTCGTACAAGGATCCACCCCCCCGGTCCAACGATCGAAATCGCCGGCAAAGTTCCCAAACGCGGGCGGGAGCGCCACGCCATCGGGGTCGATCTGCACGCCGCGCGTCGGGTGTGCCAGCCAGGCCGCCATCACGGCGTCGAGTTGCTGCTCGAGGTTCGCAGGCCGGAAGAACACCGGCGCAAGCGGCGCTCCGCCCCTTGTCGCGCCGTACATCGCGGCATGATCGCGCACATCCATCTGACGTCCGCGGAGGCGTTCGTGCGCGATCTCCCACAGCGAGGTCGCAAGCCCTTGCACCGGGACGGCGCGCTCGAAGAAGAAGCCGCTGCCCGGCACAGGGAGGAGCCCATCCACCTCGTAGACGCTCGCGGGGCGCCCGAGCTCGAGGACGTGCCACAACGTCAGGGCGTTGTACGCGTTGAGCCAGAACGCGTGCTGCGGGTTGTCGCGATCGGAGGACGGCCGAACCGTCGCGAGAAACGCCACGTAGCCGTCGAGGGCTGCCCGCTCGTCGTTCAAGCGGTCGTAGTCGACGTCGCCCCGGGGCGTGACCACCGCAGGCAGCAAGCCAGCCCAGTCCGACACCGCCTGCTCGCCGGAAGGGGCGGCGACCGAAGGTCCCACGGTCTGACGGCAAGCCAACAGCGCCCACAGCAGGATCACGACGACTCCCCACCCCGTGGACATAACCCACGGGGCCGCGCCAGCGTCGCGCGAGGTCGCGCGCGCAGCCTCGGCCATCGCGGCCGGTTAGCCCCCTCCCCTCGGAGGCCGCCATGCAGCGCCGCGAACGTTACCGCCCGCAGCACCCCATTCGCGTCGTCACGGCGGCGAGCCTCTTTGACGGCCACGACGCCGCCATCCACATCATGCGCCGCATCCTGCAGGCGTCGGGCGCGGAAGTCATCCACCTCGGACACAACCGGAGCGTCGAAGAGGTCGCGGTCGCCGCGGTGCAGGAGGACGCCTCTGCGGTCGCGGTCTCGTCGTACCAAGGTGGGCATGTGGAGTATTTCCGCTACCTTCGCGAACGCCTCGACGCGCTCGGGGGCGGCGCGATTCGCGTCTTCGGCGGTGGCGGCGGTGTGATCATCCCCGACGAGATCCGCATGCTCGAAGCCGAAGGGGCCGTCGACCGCATCTACAGCCCTGAGGATGGGCGCCGCCTCGGCCTCGAAGGGATGATCGACGACCTGCTGGCGCGCTCCGACCGCGATCCGCTGGCGACGCCCCCGCCTGGCCTCGCCGACCTCATCGCAGGCGGCGACGTCGCCCTCGCCGGCTGGATCACGCGGGCCGAGGCGGCTGCCGACGGTTCCGCCGCGCTCCCGAACGCCGACGCCGTACGTGACGCGGCCCGCACCGCCGAGGTTCCCGTCATCGGCTTGACGGGCACAGGCGGCGCCGGCAAGTCGTCACTCACCGATGAGCTGCTCCGGCGCTGGCTCTACGACCACGACAGCGGCCGCGTCGCCGTCCTGTCGGTCGACCCCACGCGCAAACGCAGCGGCGGCGCGCTGCTCGGCGACCGCATCCGCATGAACGCGCTCCATCCGGAACGGGTCTTCATGCGATCCCTCGCGACCCGCGAACGCAAGGGCGAGCTGTCGGCCGCGCTGGGCGACGCCATCGCGGGCTGCAAGGCCGCGGGCTTCGACGTCATTTTCGTCGAGACAAGCGGCATCGGCCAAGGCGACGCCGACATCACCGACCTCGCCGACGTCAGCCTCTACGTCATGACGCCCGAGTACGGCGCGCCCAGTCAGCTCGAGAAGATCGACATGCTCGACTTCGCCGACCTGATCGCGATCAACAAGTTCTCGCGCCGGGGCGCGCTCGACGCCTACCGGGACGTCGTCAAACAGGTGCGCCGCAACCGCACCGCTTGGGACGTCCCCGACGAAGCGCTGCCGGTCTACGGCACAGAGGCCGCGCGGTTCCACGACCCCGGCGTGACCGCGCTGTACCACGGGTTGCTCGACCGACTCCGCGCGACCGCCGGCGAGCGCTTTGCGACCTTTCACAGCCGCATCGCCCGACCAGCCCGCAACACGACCGACGCCGACCAAGCGATCGTCCCGCCGACGCGCGAGCGCTACCTTGCGGACATCTCCGCGACCGTTCGCCGCTACCACGCCCACCACGACGCCCAAGCCGAGGTCGCGCGACGGTGCCAGCGCCTCGCTGAGACGCTCGCGGAGGTCGAAGGGACCCCGGCAGCGGCCACGATCCGGGCCCTGCTGAACGACGCCGAGGCGGGGCTCGATCGCGCCCTCGCCGAGGCCGTGCGCGGCAACGAGATCCGTCAGCCGCTCACCCGCGAGAGCCTCTCCGGCACGCGCGTGCGCCGCGTCGCCGTCCCCCGTCACCTGCGGTGTCACGGGGCGATCGCGCGGTTCCTCGCGCGCGAAAACGTCCCCGGCCGGTTTCCGTTCACCGCGGGCGTGTTCCCACTCAAGCGCGAGGGCGAGGACCCCAAGCGCATGTTCGCGGGAGA
>JBJONI010000276.1:0-5446 GCA_046051915.1 Pseudomonadota bacterium | reverse complement strand
CCCGCTACCAGGTACGACGAACCGCGCGCTGCCGATCTGGATCTCGCCGCGGTTGCCGCCGGGGACGGCGTCCAACGGCTGGTTGTCGGCGAGAAGCTCGACCGTGCCGCGCCAGGTGCGGGCGTCGACGTCGATGGTCCCGGCGCGGCGCACCGTCGCGGTGCCGAGGGAAGGGAACCCTGCCGGCGTGATCTCGTTGTCGGTGAAGTAGGGCATCAACGTGTAGGTGCCGACTGGGAGCAGGGCGGTGGCGACGAACGGCCCGGGTCGCGTCCAGCTTGCGGTGGCGCCGCCGCGGATCGCCGCGGTCTCGGGGAGCGGCTCGCCGGTGGTCGGGTCGACCTGACCGAGGGTGATCGAGCCGTAGTACGTCGCGTCGGTCTGGTTCACGTCCGCGCCGTTGAGCGTCAGGTGGATGGTCACCGCGACCCCGTCGAGATCGTAGGCGCGACCGGTGCGGGGGCGCGTCCCGGACTCCACGAGGAAGTCGCCGCCAGGAAGGCGCTCGCCGTCGCCCTGAACGCGGGTCTCTCCGACCTTGTCCCAGGCGTAGCCGTTGAAGTTCGCGCCGCTGGAGCCGGTGACGTCGAGCGTGGACGAGGAGCCGTCGGGGGAGGCGTACGACGTGAGGCGGACCTCGTAGGTCTCGCCGGCGAGCACGCGCCCTTCGTAGCGGGTGGCGCCGCCGGTCGTCGAGGCCTCGAAGGTCTCGGTGCCCGTGCCCGTCCACTGGACGTAGCGCGTGCTGGCGCCCACGCTGACCCCGTCCATGCGGACGGCGCCGGAGACGGCAGCGGTGGTGAAGGTGGCCTCGAACGCAGCGACGTTGCGGTCGTCGAGGTCGTCGGATGTGATCGCTTCGATCCAAGCCCGGTTGCCGTCGGGCCAAGGGTCGCCGCCGAGGTAGGCGGTGATGTCCCAAGGCCCGGGCTCCACCACGTAGCGCCGCCGAACGCTCTCACCGGCGGGGACGGAGATCATCTGAAGCCCGGCGGTCGGCGACCACATCGACCACGTCCACGTGCCTTCGGCAGGGACGGCGGTGAGCGCGGCGCCGTCGAGGCGGGCCGTCAACTCGAGGATCCAGGCGTCGACGTCGACGTCGTCGTCCCCGTTGGCGGCGACGACCAGCGCCGCTGGGCGACGGATCGAGGCGTACTTCGCGGTGTCGAACGGCACGGCGGGGTCGGCTTGGAACGAGGCGTTCCACGTCCCCTCCGGGACGGCGATCGCCAACGCGCCGCTCGCGTCGGTCGGCATCGTGAACGTCCGCTTTTGGCCATCGGATTCGCGTCGCAGCACGAGCCGGCCAGCGCTGCCGGGCGCGCCCGTCGGCCAGGCCTCGTCGTTGCGGGTGAAGGTCAGCGTGACGTCGCGGGTGGGTTCGTCGGGCGGGAGCGCGCCGATGTCGACGACGAGCGCCCACGGGTCTGCGTCGTCGGGTTCGCACATCGCCTGCGCGTAGGTGGCGGTGACGTCACGGGGCGCGCCGCAGGTGAACCCGTCGGGGCAACGGCCGTCGTCGACGCCGAACACGTTGCAGTCGTTGTTGACGTAGGGGGTCGGCGCCGCACCGCGCACGGGCCGCGGTTGCACGGGGGCCTCCAGCCACGTCCAGCACGCCGTGGTGCAGGGGGGCGGCTCGGAGGGGCCGCCGCCGCCGGGGCCACCGCCCGGGCCACCGCCGCCTCCGCTGTTCGCGCTGGCGGTGTCGGTGTCGCGCGCATCGACGTCGGCGTCCGACGCGGCGGGCCCACACGCCAACGTGAGGGGGAGCAGCCAGAGCGGGAGCGTGCGCATGCAGGCCTCAGCGGAGCCGGACGCGGCCGGCGAGGATGTCGGCGTACATCTTGAAGTCCCCCATCAACGACCACAGCGGATGGCGGAACGTGGCCGGCCGGTTCTTCTCGACGACGAAGTGTCCGACCCAGGCGAACCCGTAGCCCGCGATCGGAAGCGCCCACAGCAAGCGCGCGTCGACGATCGGCGACGCCAGGAGGAGCAGCAGCACGAGCGACGTTCCGACGAAGTGCAGGCGCCGGTTGACCGGGTGGGCGTGCTCGCCGAGGTAGTAAGGGTAGAACTCGCGGAACGAGCCGAAGGTGGGCGGCATGAGCAGATCCTAGGAAGACGAGCAATTGCCGACTGCGCACAAGCCGTCGGGGTGGAACAGGGCGGCGATGAGGGGCAGGCCGAACATCCACAGGCCGAGCCCGACGAGGATGTAGACGGCTTCGGGCTCCATGCCGGATGACGGCGCGGGCGCTGCGTTGTCGGCGCGGGCGGCGGCGGGGGGACGCGCGGTGTTGCCCTCGCGCAGGGCGTCGATCAGGGTGGCCTTCGCGCCCACGGCGGTGAGGAACGCGAGGCCGAACGACGCGTCGAGGCCGCCGCCGGCGTCGAGGACGGGCACCCACATCGCCGCTCCGGCGGCGACCAACAGCGCGGCGACGAACGCGGGGAGGACGCCGAGGCTCCGGTCGGTGAGGTTTTTGGCGGCGAGCATGCCGGCGAACGCGAGCATCAGGCAGCCGACGTCGAGGACCGCCTGTTCGACGAGGAAGCGGCTGAGGAAGTGGGGCGCGTCTGCGTTGCGCAGGCCGACGGTGACGGTGCTGATCAGGGCCGAGACGCGCCCGCGGGGGGCGATGTGGCCGCTGAGGACGGCGCGCGGTTGGACGGCGGTCGAGACGGCGAGGGGGATCCAGCCGAGCAGGTAGAGCCAGCCAGCGTGGGCGCCGCCGGTCGCGACGTACGCGGCGGCGGCGGCGAGCGGGATGACGGCGAGCCAGGCGGCCTCGATGCGTGCGGTCAGGGTGGGCATGGCGGCAACGATGCCACCGGCCGAGGGCCGGCGCAATCCCCCGCTGGCGTTCGACGACGTTGCCGACGTCGGCGTGGCCGACTTGACCGTCGGCGCGAAGGGGTCGAGATGCACGCGTGTGACGCGGTGGCGCTGGCAGGGTCGGCGGCGCTCGGATAAGCCTCCGGCGTGACGGCTCGCCCGTCCGCGTTCCCATCGTCTAGTCAGGTCCAGGACACCGGATTTTCATTCCGGCGACACGGGTTCGAATCCCGTTGGGAACATCGCACGCAGCCACCGCCGAGCGGTGGCTGTTCGGCTTTTGGGGTTGGACGATGCGGAGGGCGGGCGACGCCGGCCGACACCGGCGGAGACGCGGGCGGGCGCATCGGGCGCGCCGCGGTCGCGCGCCGGCGTCCGTCGCGGCTCGGGGGACGAATGCTTGATGGGAGCGGGGTGCGCGGGCGACGCCCTTGATCCGCGTTCGCGCGAGGTGGTACGCGTGCGAAGAAGGGGGTTGTATGCGTCTTCATCGCGTCGTGCTTGTGCTGGCGTGCCACCTCGTTGCGTGCGCGGGGCGTGACGACGACGGCGCTGGCGACACGGGCGCAGCCCCGTCGCAGGAGACACCGTCGGTCGAGGACACGCCGTCGACGGACACGCCGTCGACGGACACGCCGTCCACGGACACGCCGTCCACGGACACGCCAGATACCGACGTCGAGGAATCGGGTGCGCCGTCCGTGGATACGCCGGACACCGACCCGCCCCCTCCGCCCGCCTGCGCACCGGGCGACGGACAGGCTTGCTACACGGGCCCGTCGGGCACCCTCGCCGTCGGTGCCTGCCAAGCCGGTGTCGCAGCCTGCCTGAGCGACGGCTCGGGGTTCGGTCCTTGCGTCGGGGACGTCCTGCCGGCGGCCGTGGACGCCTGCGACGGTGTGGACGACGACTGCGACGGCGCCGTCGACAACGCACCGGACCCGGACGGTGATGGCTTCACGGTCTGCGACGGCGACTGTTGTGAGGATGTCGGCACCTGCCCGCGCCCGGGCCGCGTGAATCCGTCGAGCGTCGAGCTGCCGACGCCCGCGGGCGAGGTCGCCGTCGATGACGACTGCGACGGGCAAGTCGACGAGCCGGCGACCTGCGACGTCGGCTTTGCGCTCAACGATCCGGATCCGTTCAGCGCGGCCGCTGCGCTTGGCCTGTGCGGCGAAGTGGGGCTGGCGCAGGCTGCGTGGACGGGGGCGGACGGCCGCGCGCTGGTACCCGGCGAGATGATGGGCATCACGACCTCGTTCGGCGCGTTCTCGACGCCGCGTGAGGGGCCGTCGATCCTCGTGTTGTCGACGGGTCGCGCGCGCGATGCCACCCAGCCGGGCGCGTGCGGCACAGCCACCTGCGATGACCACCGAGGGTTCGCGCCGCCCGGCTTCCCGCAGGGCGCCCCAGGATGCCCGGTCGCGACCTCGATCGAGGACGATGTCGCGCTGCAGGTTACGCTCGATGTGCCCGCCAACGCCGAAGGACTGGCGTTCGACTACCGCTTCTTCACCTTCGACTTCCCCGAGTCGGTGTGTACGCAGTTCGCGGATGAGTTCGCTGCGATGCTCAACCCCGCCCCGCGTGGCGCGGTCAACGCGGACATCGCGCGCGACGCGTTCGGCAACCCCGTCAGCGCCAACACGTTCCTGGAACACTGCCTGCTGTGCCAAAACGGGACGGCCGAGCTGCAGGGCACCGGCTTCGACGTGTGGGACACGGGGGGCGCGACGAGCTGGCGCACGGTGAGCGCTCCGGTGACGCCCGGGAGCCGCGTGAACCTGCGCCTCGCGCTCTGGGACAGCTTCGATGGGCAGTCGGACTCCACGATCCTCCTCGACCACTTCCGCTGGCTCGGCGCGCCGCCCTGAGACGCTGTCCGTCGCGCGAGGCCTTGCTCGGCGCCGACCCGCGCCGCTTCGTGGCCTCGGCCGACCCTCGCCTCGGCCGAACGGCTTACCAGACGCCCTGCAGGATGTACGCGTCCCACGTGCCGTTCGTGTCTCCAGCGGCGAGGGCGGCGGTGTCCGTCACGAACAGCACCGCCCTGTCGACGGCGCTGAGCACGACCACCGGCGCCGCGGGCGACGTCCCGGCCTACCTCGGGTTGGTGAAGCTGAGCCTGGCGCGAAGAGGCGCGGTCTCGCGATGTGAGCCGCTTTTCAAGAGGACGATTCGCGATCTCCGCGCCGCGTTCGCCGGGCCCGCGTGGTTCCGGGATCCCCGATCTCAAAGTATGGCGCGAGCGCCTCGACCTCCTCGATCAGCGCGGCGCGGCGATCGGCGGGCAGCAGGCGGGTGAGGGTGGGGGCCGCCCACGCCGGGTAGTGCGGGGCGAGGGCGGCGGCGAGCGCGTGGGCGTCCGTAGGGAGCGGCTCGGCGTAACGCTCGGACCAGTCGACGACGGCGCGAACCGCGACCTCGGCGTCTCTCGTGAACAGCACCTCGAGGGGGGCGCGCCAGTCGAAGCCGCCGTCCGGTGAGGGCGGGAGCAACAGCGCTTGGAAGCGGCCGTTGGGGTCGCCGTCCGGGAGCCAGCCGATCTCGATCCCGACGCCGCCGGGGCCACCCGCGAGCAGCAGGCTCTCGGTGAACCAG
>JBJONI010000275.1:0-4984 GCA_046051915.1 Pseudomonadota bacterium | reverse complement strand
AAGACGCTTATCCGCGTTCGCCGTCGCGGAGGATCTGCAGCTCGCCGTCTCGGAGGGCGCGGACGGTGTCGGTCGCGCCGCCGACGAGGACGGTGCGGACGAACACCATCGGGAACGTCGGCCACCCGGCCCAGAGCTTGACCGCGAGTCGCTCCTTCCAGCCGGTGAGGTAGTTTCCAATATCGAGATCGTGGTGAGGGACCCCGGCTTCGTCGAGGGCCTTGCGGACGCGCGCGACGTGGGGGTTCCAACCCATCCCGACCACGACGACCTCGTGCATCGCGATCGCGTGCTTGACCTCATCGACGGTCTGCTTGTGAAAGTCGGCTTGCGCCGTTCGTGCGGCGGCGGTGGCGCGGGAGGGATCGTGAAGGGGGCGTTCGCGCATGCGGACCTCAGCGGGTGACGACGTGGATGCCGTGCAGGTGGCGGAAGCGGCCCTCGAGGTCGAGGCCGTGCCCGACGACGAACTGGTCGGCGATGACGAAGCCCACGTGGTCGGCTTCGATGGGGACGACGCGGCGCTCTGGCTTGTCGAGCAGCACCATCGTCGTGATGCTCCGCGCGCCGGCGGCACGGACGAGGTCGACGACGAACTGCAAGGTGCGGCCGGTGTCGAGGATGTCGTCCACGACGAGGACGTCGGCGTCTTCCAGCAGCACGCGGGGTCCGAACGTGTGGACGACCTGACCGGTGCTCTCGGTGCCGGCGTACGAACTGACGCCGAGCAGGTCGAGCTCCACGTCGACGCCTTGGAGGTGGCGCACGAGGTCGACGGCGAACGGCACGCCGCCGGTGGCCACGGCGAGCACGACGAGGCGCTTGTCGGCCCATCGCGCGGAGATCAGCGCCGCCAACGCCGCGGTGCGTGCGGCGAGCTGCGTCGGGGTCAACAAAGGGTCGAGCTGCATCAGGGGATCTCGATGTCGAACAGGAGGGGCATGTGGTCGCTGATGGTGGTCACCGGAACCACTTCGACACCCAGCAACTTCACTTCGCGACCGATAAAGGCATAGTCGAGCGTGCGGTCGGGGGCGTCGGCGCCAAACGGCAGGTACGTCCGGAAGGCCTCGGGCTCACGGGCGAACCGCTCCGCCGGGATGACGCTGGTGTGGCGGTCGAACAGCCGCTGGGCTGGGGTGACGGCCTCAGCGTATTCGACGGCGTCTGCGCCGAGCCGGCTCGGGTCGTCTCCTGGCGGCAGCGCGTTGAGGTCGCCGACGAGGAGCCAAGGCATCGCCTGCTTCTCTGCGGCGGTGGCGGCGGCGTCGAGCGCCGCCATCTGTTTGTCGAGCGTGCCATCGCCCTTGGAGAACGCGGACAGGTGGGTGTTCAGGGTCCGCAGCATGCCGCCGCCGGCGATCGGAAGGTCGACGGTCATGAGTTGGCGGCGGAGGTTGAACGCCTGTCGCCACGCCGGCTCGTCGAGCAGCGGCAGGCTTTGTCGCTCCGCCGGTCCGAGCGCGTAGCGGCTCATCACCGTGAGGTGCATCTCGACGCGCCCCAGCGGTGCGTGGGTCGGGTGGGGGAGGTAGCCCACGCGGTGGTACGGCGCGGTGGCGTGCGCGGGGTAGCCGAGCTGCTCGACCAGCCACGCGTGCTGGTCGATCCGATGCGTTCGGTCGGAGCCGCGGTCGACCTCCTGCAGCAACACGACGTCGGCCTCGCTCTCGGCGATCACGCGGGCGATCTCGGCGAGGGTCGTCTGCACGTCGTCGAGCGGCACGTGCACCGCCTCGCCCCCGTCGTAGAAGAAGTGGTGCTTCCGACTCGCTGCGTACTGCAGGTTCCACGACAGGACGCGGATCCGTGTGCCGCGCCCAACCTGCGGGGCGTCGCTCGGGCTGGTCACCGCTAGCGCCTCGGTCGGCTCCGGGAACCACATGCCGCTGCGCAGCCAGGCCGCGACGCCGAACCCCGCGAGGGCGAGCGCGGTCGCTCCTGCGCCTATCACAAAGAGGATGCGTCGAAAGCCGCTCACGGGACGTGGACCTCAAGCAGCAAGACCGAGGGCACGCTCTCGACGTCGGGATCCGTCCAGGACCAAGCGACCGCGCCGGTGGGGTCGAACGCGATCGCGTGCGCGCCGTCGTTGTCGCCCGTCACGGCGAGTCGGTTGGCGACGAGCATCCAGTCGTCGACGTAGGACCAGCCGTTGAGGCTGACGAGGTTGTACGTCCCGGCGACCGACGCGGCGTCCCACGTGCGCACCGTCGCCCGATCGCGCCCGATCTCGGTGACGCGGAGCTCGTCGGTGGTGCTGAAGATGTAGTTTCCGCTATCCACCCGTTCGACCTGCCAGCCCTGCTTGCGAAGGTTGGCCCCGAAGATCTCGCGGCCGAGGTTCGTCACCTCGTCGAACTGCCAGGGCTCCCCGTGCGCGAACAGGAAGTGGTTGTCGACGGTCTGGCGGAGGGTTCCGACCGCGCGCCGGTCAGGGAAGGTGGTCCGCGAGGTCTGCTCACCGTCGCGGTCAACGCTCACGACGACCATCTCGGTGCCATTTTGGATCGCCATCGTCGCGGCGTCGTTCGGCTCGGCGAAGGCGCTGAGGACCTCGACCCAGCCGGTCGTCTCCCACAGGACCTCGCCGCTCTCGACGGCGACGCGCATCGCGCCGCGCTCGTGGCTGACGATCACCACGCCGGGCTCCGCCCAAGTGAGGTCGCGGGCGCCGGCGGGCAGATCGAGCGACCAACTGTTGCCGCGGAGCTGGTCGACGCGCATCAAGCGGTCGTTGCCCTCGTCCACGGCGAGGAAGTCGAGCGTCAGGACGTCGGGCTGCAGGACGGGGTCCTTGTTGCAGGCGATCAACAGCGCGAGCAGCGGCATCGGGCCTCCGGTGGGTCGGCATATTCCGGCATCGCGGTGCGCGCCGGACCGACGCCGCGGGGGCGTCCGCGATACGGTCGACGCATGAACCTTTCTGCTTCCGATCGCCTCGCGCGGTTCGCTGTCACCGTGGCTCGTCCGTGGGGCGTGCCGGTGCGGGTGCATGGCTCGCTCGCCGCGCTTGCGGTGCCGGCGGTGGCGTGGGGGGCTGCGGAGGCCGGCTGGCGCGGCGCCGCCGTGGTCGCGTTGTTCACGGTGGGGGTGGTGGTCTCGCTCGTCGCGCACGAGCTCGGTCACGTCGGCGTGGGTCGGCGCTATGGGCTGCCGACGCGTGAGGTGTGGGTGACGCCGATGGGCGGCGTGGCCCGGATGCACCTGCATCGCGTCCCGCCGCAGATCGACCTTCGCGTCGCCGCGGCGGGACCGGCTGTGAGCCTGCTTCTAAGCGTCGTATGCTGGGCGGCCTCCCTGGGTTTGACGGTGGGCCCTGCGCGTGCGGTGTGGGAGGCGTGGGGGCTGCTCAACCTCGGCTTGGGGGCGTTCAACCTGTTGCCGGTCTGGCCGCTCGATGGCGGTCGGATGTTGCGGGACGTGTTGGCCCCGTGGTTTGGGATGCGCGGCGCTGCGCGGCTCGCGTTGGCGGTCGCGCTCGTGCTGACGGCGGTGATGGCGGCGATCGGCTGGCGGACCGGTCAGATCGGGTTGCTCGCCGTGAGCCTGATGCTCGCGTTGCTGCAACGTCGTGCCGGTCGGGTGCTGGCGGCTGGGGGTGCGGTGTGATCGCGTGGCTGGTTGCAGGCTCGGCGTTCGCGGCGCCGGCAACGGGGGCCAACCCGACCGAGGTGGACGTCTCGGGTCTCGCGGAGGTGCGCGTCGCCGGTTTGGTCGGCGTCGACGGCGTCCCGTGGCAGGGCGTGGCGCGTCTGCGACCCACGCTCGACGTGGGCTGGGGCGACCGGTTCCGGGCGTCGGCGACGGTGGAGCTCGGCCTCGCCGAGGGCCGTGACAACGCGGCGCAGGCGGCCGCGGCGTTCGGCGCCATCGCGCGCGCAGCAGGCGCGGGGCTACAGGACGACGGTGGGACGCGGCGGTGGCAGGGCGCGGTCGGGCTCGATCGCCTGTTCGCCGACGTCTACCTGAAGAAGGTGGACCTGCGGGTCGGTCGGCAGGCGTTGCAGTGGGGAAGCGGGCAGTTGATCAACCCGACCGACCCGTTGCCGCAGGTGCTGTTCGCCGAGCCGTGGAAGCCGCGCGCAGGGGTGAACGCCGTGCGGGCGACGGTGGCGGTGTCGGAGCGCGCAGAGGTTCAGGGCTTGGTCGCGATCGACGACGACTGGAAGCACCCGCGTGTCGCGGCGCGTGCGACCGGGCATCTCGGAGGGACGGATGTCTCAGGCGTGGCGGCGTACCGCGACGACGATCGGAGCGGGCTGATCGGCCTCGACGTGCGCGGAACGTACGCGGTCGGCTTTTGGTTCGAGGGCGCCGTTCGGCTCGGCGAGGGGGGCTACGGCGAGGGCGTCTACGAGACGTTCACGGTCGGCGTCGACCGGTTGTGGACGGTGCTGCAGGGCGTCAGCGTCTCGGCCCAGTACATCCGCAACGGGGGCGGCCGCGTCGACGTCTCGCTCGCCGACCGCCTCGGCAGCCTCTCGGGGCAGGGATCGCCGTTTCAGAGCCCGTTGGGTGGGCGGGATTACGCGCTGGTCTCGGGTCAGGTGGGGTGGCTGCGGGAGCTCGCCACCGGGTGTGCCTGGCTGCAGAACCTCGACGACGGCTCGGGGTTCGTGGTCGCGACGGCGACGGCGCGGCCGAACAACGATGTCGAGCTCGCCCTGACGGCCCAAGTGCCGTTCCGGGCGTGGGGCGACGGCGGCGAGCTGTCCCCGGCGGACACGCGCGCGGTGGTGCCGCTGCCATCGGGTGGCGTGGCGACGCTCGACCTCGCCGGGCTCGTGCCTGAGGCGACGATCACCGGCCAGGTCCGCGTCCGTTACTGAACGGCGGGCTCCGGGCGTCAGGGGCAGTCGAGCGCGGCGCCGTCGGCGATCCAAGCGCGGACCGCTTCGACGCTCGCCGCGTCCATCGCGCCGCTCGGCGGCATGATCCCGCCCGAGAGGCCGGCGATGCGCTCGTACAGGACGCTGCCCTC
>JBJONI010000274.1:0-3871 GCA_046051915.1 Pseudomonadota bacterium | reverse complement strand
GCCGTTGCACGTGACGATCAGCGTCGTGTCGCTGGGGAAGCCGTCGAGCGCGAGCCCGATGTCGAGGAAGCCGAAGCCCCCGAAGTCGCAGGTGCCGTCGTCCTTCGTCGCCAGCGCGTTGTAGTTCAGCGCGCGCGCATCGGTGCAGCCGTACACGAAGCGGCAGCTGTCGTCGTCCAGCGTCGCCGTGGCGTCGTAGTTGTCGGCGGTCGGGTCCATGCAGCCTTCGATGCATCCCGTCGCGGTGAAGGAGGCGACCTCGGCCTCGGTGGCGCGGCGTTGCGTCCACGTCGCGATCTCGGTCGAGCAGTTCACGATCCGACCGGCGGGGATCACGCCGCCGTTCGACTCACGGAACGTGAGCGTGCAGGGGGAACCGTTGACCGTCTCTTCGACGATCACCCAAGGCTTTCGGACGCTAAAGTTGTCTTCGCTGAGCACCGACCGGCCGTCGCACACCATCTCGAGCGACAGCGTGTTCGGGAGGTTCTCGACCTCGAACTCGATCGACAACACGGCGGGGCCCAACGTCGCCGTGGGCGTGTCTTCCGTGTCCACGGTGTCGGTGTCCGTGTCGGTTGCTCCGGTCTCGCCCGTGTCGGCGGGTGGGACGCACAGGCGCTCCTCGTTGAGCACGAGGCCCTCGTCGCAGACAGGGTTGCATGCGCTGAGCGCGAGGCCACCCCACGCAGCGAGCCCACCGATGCGACCCAACGCTTCCGCCTTCCGACGCATGACGCCTCCGACGGTGCATCGTACCCCGTGGAGGGGGGTTCTGCCCAGCGGGACGACCTCGACCACGTCGGAAGACCGGAGTACGTCCACGCGGGGAGGAGCCATGGCCCGCTACGAGGTGACGGTCGAAGCGATCGCCGACGTCGATGACGTCCCTGGTCGTGTTCGCGATGCCGGATTGCGCGAGCTCGCGGTCGCTCTCGGGGCGTCCGACGACCCCGACGCCGAGGCCTGGGCGCAGCTCGGTGAGGCGTGTCGCGCCCTGACGCCGCGCGACCTTGGAGAGGCGTTGATGGAGGCGGTCCTCTGGCAGCCGCCGATCCCCGCGTACTGCGAGACCCTGATGCACAAGTGCGCATCGGCCCCGCCGCCATGGGTGGACCACGATGTCCCCGAGGACCGCGTGAACCTCTGGTACGCCCACCACGTGCTTCACCGCATCTTCCCTGAGACCTACCCAGCGCCCGTGCTGACGCGCGTGACGTTGGCGCTCTCCACCACCGATCCCGCGGCACGCCCTCCCGTGCTGCGCACGCCCCCCAAGGATCGGGTGGCGGCGGCCGCGTCGGCGCTTCTGGCGCGACCCTCGCCGATGCCGATCGCTCTCGAAGCCGCCACGCGCGAGGCCTGGGCGTTCGACGTGTTGTGGGCCGTCGAGGGGTCGGAGAAGCGGCGCGTTTCGACCGATGGCGTCGAGGCGGCGGTCGTTCGGCTCACCGTGACCTTCGCGCCTCAGTGGCGCGGCGACCTACAACCGGGCGAGCGCTGGGCGTTCGACGGCTGAGGTGCGCGTTCCCCAAAAGAACAAGGCTCCCGAAGGAGCCTTGGGGGTCGCTGGGAGCGCCTCGCGGGGTACGGCCCGCGTTCCGGAGATCACGGCGCACCGTAGGACACGACGGTCCACCAGGGCGGGGGAGGCCCCCGCCGCGATCAGTTCAGCCAGCCCTGGATCTGCTCGTCCTTGAGCGCCGCAGGGTGACCGCGCCAGACGACCTTGCCGTCCTTGACGACCGCGGCCGCCGGGACGCCGCCGACGCCGAAGAACTGCCAGGTCGCCTCGTCAGCCTTGCCGAGCGGGTAGGTGACCTTGTTCTCGGCCGCGAACTGCATGACTTCTTCCTTCGTCTTGCCGCGGCTGAGCGAGGTCAGGCCGACGACGTTGAGCCCAGCGGCCTTGAACTTGGCCTCGGTCTCGACGAGCTTGGGCACCTCGCGCTTGCAGTGCGGGCACCAGACCTCCCAGAAGACGAGCAGGTTGGCCTTGCCGCTCGTGAAGCTGCCAGTGCCTTGGTACCACTCGGTCGCGTTCATCGCGCCGACGTCCTTGCCCACCACCGACAGCTCGGCGAGCTGGCGGTCGGCGGCTTGGGCCGCCTTGGTGTTCGGGTACTTCGTCTTGATCTCGCTGAACTTCGCCTTGGCGCCTTCGGCGTCGCCGGCGGCGAGGGCCTGGCTGGCTTCGCGGTAGAGGTTCATCGCGGCCTCGTCTTCGGGCGACGGGGCGGCGGCGCCGGCGGCGCCCGCAGGCTTGCCGGCCTCGAGCTTGGCGACGCGCTCTTCGAGGGCGGCGATCTTCTCTTGGGCCACCTTGTCGGAGCAGGCGGCGAGGGTGGCGAGGGTGAGAGAGAACAGGATCGTGCGGGACACGCGGGCCTCCGGAATAGGTCGAGCGCGGCGTATTCCCGCGCCGCGACGCGTGCAAGCCGGGTCCGTACCGCTGGCGGTCGTCGGACGCTGGCGCTACAGGTCAAGGTGGGGGGCGACATGATCCTCGTCACGGGCGGCGCTGGGTTCATCGGCCGTCACACGGTCGCCGCCCTCGTCGCGGAGGGCCACCCGGTCCGCGTCCTCGACGACTTGAGCCAAGGCGACGGCCCTGCGACGCGCGCGCTGGGCGCCGAGCTCCACGTGGGGTGCATCACCGACGCTGCGGCGGTTGCGCGCGCGCTCGACGGTGTCGAGGCCGTGATCCACCTGGCCGCGAAGGTCAGCGTTCCTGAGAGCTGGGACGACCCCGACGGCTTTGACCGCGTCAACGTCGGCGGCTTTCGCACCGTCCTCGCCGCGGCCGCCACGGCGCGGGTGCGACGCGTCGTGTACGCGTCCTCGTGCGCGGTTTACGGGAGCGTCCCGGGACTGCCGAAACGCGAGATCGATCCCGTGGCGCCGGAGAGTCCTTACGCTGCGACCAAGCTCGCCGACGAGGCGTGGGCGAGTGTGTGGAGCCGCGGGGCGGGCCTCGACACGGTGGGGTTGCGGTACTTCAATGTGTTCGGTCCAGGCCAAGATCCGCGCGGACCCTACGGCGCGGCGATCCCGCGCTTTGTCGAAGCTGCGCTCGCGGGCCGCCCGGTGACCCTGTACGGGGACGGCCTTCAAGGTCGGGACTTCGTCAGCGTCCGCGACGTCGCGCAGGCGAACGTTCGCGCCGCTCTGCACGTCGGTGAGGGCATCTCCGGCCGGGTTTTCAACGTCGGACGGGGCGAGATGCTGACGTTGTTGGAGATCCTCACCGTGCTCGAGGGGGTCCTCGGCCGGCCCGTCGCGCGGGTTCACGCCGACGCACGCCAGGGCGATGTCCGATGGAGCTGCGCCGCGATCGGGGCGCTCGTGGACGCTGTGGGGTGGCGTCCGATCGACGCGCTCGAGCCTGCCCTCGCGGCGACCGTCCGCAGTTTTGTTGCGCGGCCCTGAACGAGACGCCGGCAACAGGTTGCCGATGATCCGCGCGGGGAGGTAACGTTCGCACGCCCGGAGGTTTGGCATGCGAGGGTTGGCGGTCGCGCTGTTGGCGGCGGCGTGCGGGAGCGCGCCGGTGTTCGAACCCTGTTCGGCCTCGACCGCCGAGGGGGGCGAGTACGTGATCGAATGCCCGGGAGCGAACCCCGTGGTCGTCGAGGACGGGCAGGACGGAAGCTCCTGCACCGTGTCGGACAACGGGGACGGCAGCTACACCCTCGCTTGCACCGACGGTAGCAGCGTGACCCTGTACGACGGCGCGGATGGCACCGATGGTGCGGACGGGGAGGGCTGCACCGTCACCGATCGGGGGGACGGGACGTATGTCTTGGAATGCCCAGGTCAGGAGCCGGTCGTGCTCCTCGACGCGGAGAGCGTCTGTATCGTGACGTCCGAC
>JBJONI010000273.1:0-5012 GCA_046051915.1 Pseudomonadota bacterium | reverse complement strand
CTGCTCGCGTGGTGCTGCCGACCGACACCGTGGGGCCGAAGCGATGAGGATCATCGTGGTGGGAGCGTCCGTCGGCATCGGGGAGGCGCTGTGTCGTGCCTTGGTCGCCGACGGGCATCGGGTCGCGGCGTTGTCGCGTCGGATCGTGGAGCTGACCCGACTCGAAGAAGGAGCCGGGGGCAAGCTCCGCGCGATCCCGCACGACGTCACGGCGGTGCATGGGATCCCGGGCGCGTTCGCGGCTGCGGTGGACTGGCTTCAGGGGTGCGACGCGATCGTCTACAACGCCGGCGTGCTGCATCCCGTTGAGCCCGATGAGTACGACACGGCCAAGGACCTTGAGGTGCTCGCGGTCAACACGGTGGGTGCTGTCGCGTGGCTCAACGAGGCTGCCACCGTGTTTCAGCGGCAGCGGTCCGGCGTGATCGTCGGCGTCGGCAGCGTCGCGGGCGATCGCGGCCGTGTGACACATCCTGCGTACGGGGCGTCCAAGGCGGCGATCCATAGCTTCTTGGAGTCGCTTCGAAACCGCCTCTCCGGGCTCGGCGTGCGCGTGGTCACGATCAAGCCGGGACCGGTGAACACCGCGATGACGGCGGGCCGCGCCGGGTTGCCGTTCATGGTCGAGCCGGACGTGGTGGCGCGTGCGATCGTTCGTTCGCTCACGTCGGGGCCCGAGGTCGTCTACGTCGCGCCGATTTGGCGCTGGATCCTGCTTGTCATCCGCCACATCCCCAGCCTGATCTTTCGCAGGTTGCGGATCTGATTTGGAGGTCGCCGTGCGTCGTACCTCGCTCCTTCCCCTCGCAGCTTGGGCCTTGATCGGCTGTGCCTCCGACGATCTGTGGCTCGATCCGCCCGCCCTCACGACCGAGGTGGACGACTGGCGGGACGAGGTCATCTACCAGTTGATGGTCGACCGGTTCGCCAACGGCGATCGCAACAACGACTTCAATGTCACCTACGACCCCACCGCGATGGCCCGACACTTCGGCGGCGACTGGCAGGGGGTGATCGACAACGTCGACTACCTGACCGATCTCGGCGTCACCACGGTGTGGATCAGCCCCGTCGTCGGCAACGTCGAAGAGGACGCGGGCGTCTCCGGGTATCACGGGTACTGGACGCAAGATTTCTTGGCGGCCAATCCTCATTTCGGCGACATCCCGACGTTGCGCCGTCTCGTCGACGAGCTGCACGCGGCGGGCATCAAGGTGATCGTCGACATTGTGACCAACCACGTCGGCCAGCTGTTCTACTACGACATCAACCGCAACGGACAGCCCGACACCACCTTCTACGGGTCGGGCGACCAGAACACCCTCGATGGCTTCGGCCAAGACCCGATCGAGATCGTCACCGAGTGGGACCCCGCGTACGACGGCCGCGGTGTTCAAGGCTGGACGTCGCTCGGAGAATCCGGCCCGGCGCCCCTCGGCTGGGTGTACATGCCCGAGATCAACCGGGTGCCGCCCAACCCTCCAGAGTTCGCGAACCCCGAGTGGTACAACCGCCGCGGCCGCGTCACCGACTGGAACCAACGCGACCAGGTGCTGTACGGCGACTTCCCGGGCGGCCTGAAGGACCTGAACACCGCGCGCGCCGACGTCACCGACGCGCTGATCGGTGTGTTCGAGCACTGGATCACGCAGACCAACATCGACGGCTATCGCATCGACACGGTCAAGCACGTGGAGCACACGTTCTGGTCGGCGTTTAACGGTGCGATTCGCGAGCACGCAGCGGCTGGAGGCAAAGAGAACTTCCTCCAATTCGGCGAGGTCTTCGACGGCGACGACGCCTTGTTGGGCTCGTACACGTTCGATGGCGAGCTCGACAGCGTGTTCGCGTTCAGCCACAAGTTCCAAGTCTTCGACGACGTCTTCAAAAACGGTGGACCGACGACGAAGATCGAACAATTGTTCCGTCAGCGCGCGACCCATTACGGCACCGTCGCGCATCCCGGCGGGATCGGCGTGGCGCCGACGCAGGCCCTCGTCAACTTCATCGACAACCATGACATCCCACGGTTCTTGTGGAACAACCCCGAGCCACGCACGCTCGACGCCGCGTTGACGTACCTGCTCACGATCGACGGGATCCCGTGCCTGTACTACGGCACCGAGGCGGGGTTTGTCGGCGGAAACGACCCGGCCAACCGGGAGCCGCTGTGGTGGGGCGGCTACGATCGCAGCCACCCGACCTTCCAGCGGATCGCGTCACTGACGCGTGTGCGCCAGCAGGTCGAGGCGTTGCGCCGGGGGGACTTCGCCATTCGGTGGGCCACCGACCGCGTCAACGGCGAGGAGGATGCCCATGTCATCGCCTTCGAGAGGAACGCCGAGGGCAGCCGCGCCCTCGTCGTGGTGAACGCCGGCCCGACGCCGTCGCACACGAGCTTTCAAGGCAACGACATGCCCGTCGGATTCGCGCCGGGCACGGTCCTCAAGGCCGCGTTCCCGGAGGGGGACGCCCGCACCTTCACCGTTTCGGGGTCGGGCACGGTCCGCGTCGACGTCGCACCGTACGAAGGGTTGGTCCTCATCCCGTGAGGGCTTAGCGGCCCCACGCGGCGCGGTCGCTCTCCCGTACGGTCGCGAACCCCGCGAACAGCTCACCGGCGAGGCGCGGTCCCGTGCTGGACGCCCGGAGCACACCGTTCCATGTCTCCCCGTCGGGGGACGTCGCCTCGTGCGGGTGCAGGAGGTTCATGCGGAGCGTGGTCTTGCCGCGCGACGTCCCGTCGTGGGCCAGCGTCACGGTGCCGTCGTCCTCCACATCGATCACGACGCCGATGTGGCTGAGCGCATCGTCGCGCACGCCGTTGCCGTTGCGGTCGTAGGTGTTGTCGAAGAACACGAGGTCGCCGATCGCCGGTCGGCTGTCACGATGGACCGCGCCCGCTGCCTCGGCTCGGGCGTACAGATCGGCCGCCGACCCGCCGCTGTCGATCCCGACCTTGTGCAGCGCCGCGAGGACGAACCCCGAACAGTCTTGGCGAAATCCGGCCGTGCCCGACGTGAGTTGCCGACGCGCCGCGGACGCGAGGTCTCGGCCTAGCGCCGTGGCGGCCGGTGCGCGCGGGCTTCGTGGGCTCGGACGCGCGACGCTGCGCGCCGAGGGAGGCTGGCTGGGTGGGGCAAGCGCGGTGAGCGCGGCATCGGGCGCGTCTGCCCGGAGCAGGGGGCGCATCGCACCCGGGATCGGGAGCGCGCGCGGCGGGGCGGCCCGCAGGGTTGCGCTGCACGCCGTCAACCACAGCAGCGGGAGCAACGCGACGCGCATGGGGGCGACCTCGGCGACAGGTTAACGTGTCAGGCGGTGGGGGAACGGTGCGGATCGTCGGGATGGCCGAGGGCGGGGGCGCGGTGCTCGTCGAGGGGGACGCCGTGATCGCTTGGTCGCCGCAGCCTGGGGCCGGCGTTCCGTGGGCGGCGCTCGAACGCTGCCTGCACGGCGTGGGTTGGGACCGTGCGTCGGTGGATGCGATCGCCCTGGCGGGTGCGTACAAGCCGCTGTTGCTACGAAAGCGGCCGCTGTTGGAGCAGCTCGCTTCGGCCCCGCTCTCCCCGATCCGCGCGGTGAGCTCCGCTTGGCAGGCGTTGGCCCGGCGGACCGGCGCGGGTGCATTCGCCGCCGACGTCACCGCCGAGTGGCTGGCCGAGGAGGCCGCGCAGCGCGGGTTCGCGCCGCGTCGCACCGCGATGGTCGACGTTCAGCACGCGCTGGCCGAGGCCGGGTACCGCTTACAGCCCTGGGACGAGGCGGTGATCATCGGCTTGCATCCACACGGCGACGGCGCGGCGCTCGCGGTGCACGTCGCGCGCGCCGGCCAGATCGACCAGACGTTCATCCAGCCGGGTTTCGAGGCCTTGCACGTCCACGTCGACCGCATGCTCCAAGCGCTGGGGTTGCCCGTCGGCGGGATGCGTCAGCTCGGTGCCCTCGGGGCGGGTGCCGCGCCGGACGATGCGCTGCTCGCGCTCCTTGCCGCCGAACTCTCGGCCGAGCCCCCGGGGTTGTCTCGGTCGGCTTGGTGGTCCGGCGCGCGGGGCGATGATCCGCTGCTGCGGCGGCTTCGCGAGCTCCCGCGCAGCGTCGCCGCCGCGAGCGTCACGGCCAACCTGCTGGAGGCCATCGCGGGCGTGGCGTCCCACCACCTCGCGCTTCATGGCATCGATCACCTCGTTCTCGTCGGCGAGATCGCCGAGGATCCGTGGCGGATTGCGGCGCTCGCGGAGCGGCTGGACGTCGGCCGCATCACGGTGCCCCCGTCTCCCGGACCGATCGCAGCGGCGTTCGGGGCGGCGGCGGACGAAGCGGGCCTCGCGCCGCGCGCACAGGACTGGCGGGTCGCGATCGCGCCGGAAGGGCCGCGGTCGGCGGTGCCGGCGGGGCGTGCCGAGGGCTGGCTTCCGCGGCTGTTGGCCGGGGAGCCGGTGGTCCGATGGCGCGAAGCGTCCGGCGTGGACGCGGTGGGGCTCGGCGAGCGCGCGGTCCTCGTCCTCGCGGAGGATGCGGCGGCGGTCGATGACGTGCGACGCCGGCTGGGTCGGCCCCGCCATGAGCCCACCACGGTGCTGCTGCCATCCGCGCTCGTCGGACGGCTCCCGGGTGCGGTGTGCGATGCGGTGGCTTGGGGGGGCGTGGCGATGCCGCTTCCGCCGGCCCTTGGGGCGTGTGCGGCGGCCGATGGGCGTGCCCCCGTGGTCGCGGTGGACGCCTCGACGCAGCCGACCCTCGCGGCGATGCTGGAGGCCGTCCGTGGGCGTGCGGCTTGGCCGGCGTTGGCGGCGTTTCCGATCGCAGAGGGGGAGTCCGCGGGCGCCTTGGTGTTGGAGGACGCGCTGAAGGTGTGGGCGCGGCTTGGGCGCGGCGCCTTTCTTGGGCCCTCTGGCTTGTGGGAACGGGACCGATGACGGGGCGTCGGGCGCTCGCCGAGGCGTTGGGGCTGACGCTGGTGGTGCTGCTGGTGATCCGCGTGGTCGTCGCCTTCGGGTCGGGCGTACTGT
>JBJONI010000272.1:0-5322 GCA_046051915.1 Pseudomonadota bacterium | reverse complement strand
GTCGTTCGGGCCATCCAGATCGCGCAGCACCAGACCGACGACGACGTCGTCCGGTGCGACCACCCCGGTGGACGTCGTCACATTGACGGTGAACGCGACCGGTTGGCCGGTATCGAACACGCCGTCCTTCGCACGGCTCGACAACAGCGGCCGGCTGACATGACGCACTTCGGGGCGCATCAGGTCGACGACCTCTTCCAGCCGCGCCTCCAAGTCGGCGAGGGTCGCGAACCGGTAGGGCGGGGAGGGGTCGTCGGCCTCGGAGAGGCCGCGGGAGAGGATCGCTCCAAGGCGTTCGGTCACGCGCCCGGCGAAGCGCCTAGGCACATCGGACGCGGCGATGCGGTCGGCACCCGCATCCTTGACCGCCGCCAGATCGCTCCTCCCGAGGCCGTCACGTAGGCTCTCGGAGAGCGTGCGGTGCGCGGGGTCGCCGTGGACGCCGCGGAGCACGGCGAGCAGCAGTTGGCACAGCGCCCACGTGTCGGTCATCGGCGCGCGCGCGCCGCCCGCGTCGACGGCACCGCGCTGCACCTCCGGCGGAACCCACGCCGCGCGCGGGGGCAGCGCGTCGGACAGGCGGCGGAGCGCGGTCGGGTCGATGCCCACGTGGGGGTCGGTGAGGATGACCCGGCCTTCCTCGGCGAGGAAGATGTTGGAGGGCCGAAGGTTGGCATGGGCGATGTCCGCGCGCCGGAGTGCGTGGGTGATGCTCGCGATCGCCCCGATCGCCTCTTGCAAGCTGAGGCCGCCGCGCAGCCGCGTGTCGAGGTCGCTGGGGAGCCGCGGGAGGAAGTAGCCCCCGGTGGCGCTCGCGGCTTCGGGCAGCGCGTCGTCGACGAGGCCGAGCAGCGGCGCGAGCTCAGCGTACGGCCGTGTCGCGACAGCGTCGCGCTGGGCCTCGCACGCCGCTCGCGCGAGGGCGGCCAATTCCCGTGCGTCGTGGCGCCCCGCAAAGTCGGAGGCGTGCAAGGGGACCTTCAGCACGGCGACGGCACCGCTCTCGTGCCGCACGGACCAACTGCGGCCCCACAGGCCGCGTCCGAGCGTGGCCTCGAGCGTCCAAGCGCGTCCCTCCCGGTCGACGACGAGGTCGCCCACCTTGAGCGGCTCCAGTCCAGCGAGGAGGGGACTCGGTGTCGGCGGGGCCTCGGGCTTGGCTGCGCGCGTGCGCGGTCGCGGCGGCACGGTCACTGGCCTCCGGGCAACGTCTGCGCGAGCTCGGGCGGGACGGCCGCCTTGCCCTCTGCGAGGTAGTCCGCCACAGCTTTGGCCAAGGTCACGTCTTGGTTGCTCAACACGTGGGCGAGTTCGCCGCCGTCGTGGAACCAGACGTCCGCTTGGGGCTTCTTCGCGAGCTGCGTGTACGCCTTGTCGTTGGCGAGGGGCGGGATCGCGCTGTCGTTGCTACTGGCGAGGATCGCGGTGCGCGAAGGGATGCCGAACAACGGCGTAAACGCGAGCGTTCCGGTCGCCATGACCTCGCGCGACGGCCACACCCGCAGCAGGCCCGGTTGAATCGTGCGGTACAGGTCGTTGGCGCTGTCGAGGTAGACCCGGACGTCGTCGATCGGGCTGTCGAGCACCATCCCCGCGGGTGTGTAGAGGAACGCCCCCGGCGTCCCATCCGCCTTCGTCTCTCGCAGGTTGATCAACTCGGTGACCGCTCGTCCGCCTTCGCCGAGGCCGACAAGGTAGATGCGGGAGGTGTCGATGCCCACAGGGCGCGGGACCGGGTTGCCGGGCGGAAAGGCGCCTTGGGCGTGCAGCCAGATGAACTCTGCTGCCGTTCGTCCGTCTCGGAAGAAGAAGTCACCTTCGAAGACGTTTTGGGCTGTGGTGCTCGACCGATTCCGCCACCAGTCGCCCCAGCAGTTGCCGGGAATGAGCATCGCGAAGCCTTTGGAGGCGAGGGCCGCCGGCAGGGCGCCGGTGTGAACCTCGAGGCCGTCCTCGTTGGGGAACATCCCCAGCGTCGTCCAGATCCGCTCCTCCGCCCACGCGGCCGTCAGGCGCTTCTCTTCGTCTTGAGACTCCTGAAAGCTCGGCCCGTCCGTTGGCGCTGCGGCGTCGGGCTGAAAAACATAGTCAAAGGAGCCAGAATGAAAGAGGATGACGAGAGGGAGCAGCTCGCGCTGCTGGCCCGGAGGCGCAGCCGCGCTCTCCGGGTAGACCCACGCGTAGCGTGCGGCCTCTCCGTCTGGGCATTGCAATTCGAGCTCACGACCCTCGACGACCCAACCTGCGGGCGCGCCGACGATCGGCTCGAACGGCCACGTGGTGGTGTCGACCGACGCGAGGTCGGTACGAAAGCAGCTGGTCGCCAGCAGGGCGGCCAGCGAAGGCGCGACGCGTACGAGGGCTCGCGACACGGTGACTCCAAAGTACGTGGTGAGGATAGCGCAATCGCGGGGCGGTGGCGAGGCGGGATGGCGGTGTGGTAGGGCGGACGGGGAGGCCCGATGGCGGACGAGGTGCCGATGCTCACGCCGCGGCGGATGCCCGGTCGTGCAGCCCCCGTTGTGCCGGCGGCTGAAGCGGACGCGGCGGTGCCTGCCTCCGCGTCGTGGTGGCACGTCCTGTCCGCGCCGGGCGAGGTCTCGCTCGGCGTTCGACGACAGCGGGTCGGGCTCGCCGTGGCCTGGGGGGTCGCCGCGTGGCTGTCGGCGATGCTCGCGGTGGGGGTCGCGGTGTGGCCAAGTCCGGAGCCGACGGACGCGACCTTGGCCCCGGCCGTCGTCGCCGACGCCGCGGGCGCTGACGCTGGCCCTTCGCGTGGTGTCCGCTACCGGGTCCGTCCGCGCGCCGCGGCCGCTTCGGTCGCGGCGGTGCGTCCTGCGGGGGGCGGCGTGGCGCGCCGCGGCCCGGCCGACGTGCTGCTCGCGCTTCCCACCGACCGCAAGCTGCAACTGTTCTCTTGGACCTTGTCCTGTGAGGGCGGCGAGGTACCCCCCGTGGCCTCGGGCCGTATCGAAGACGGGACGCCGGCGCTTCGCATCCCGATGGTCCCGCCCGTCCCGTGCGACCTCACGTTTACAGGGGGTGCCGTTCAGGTCCGCGTCACCGCCGGGGCTCGCTTGGAGTGCCTTTGGCAGGGGCAACTGGTCTGCCGTTGAGCCCGGGGCCGGTTACGCGCGGGGTCCCCGGAGTTCGCATGTCCCCGTCTCCCGCCCCGCCATCGGACGCGTCCGACCTCACCGCCTCGCCGACCCGGCGGGTGTGGTTCCATACGTTCGGTTGCCAGATGAACGAGTACGACACGGGGAAGATGCGCGCGAAGCTTGCGGGCCGTGGCTGGGTCAAGGCCGAAGACCCGTCCGAAGCCGATCTGGTGTTGCTCAACACGTGCTCGATCCGAGAGAAGGCGGTCGACAAGATGGCCTCTGCGCTCGGCGAGTACCGATCGCTCAAGAAGCGAGGGCAACCCTTGTTGATCGGCGTCGCTGGCTGCGTCGCCCAACAGGAAGGCGACGCCATCTTGTCGCGGTTCCCCTACGTGGACTTGGTTTTTGGCCCGGACGGCGTGCCCCACGTCGACGCCCTCGTCGATCGCGCGGCGGCCGGCGAACGCGTCGTGGACACCGAGTTCCTCGACTTGGACGCCTACCCCTTCGTCGGCGAGGTCGACCCCTCGGTGTCGGGCGTGGGCGCGTTCGTCACGATCCAGAAGGGCTGCGACAACAAGTGCACGTACTGCATCGTCCCGACGACGCGTGGGGCGGAGGTGTCGCGGCCGGCGACCGAGATCGTCGCCGAGGTCGCAGCGCTCGTCGCACGCGGCGTGCGCGAGATCACGCTGATCGGCCAGAACGTGAACTCGTACGGGCTCAAGGACTTGGGCGGGGTCACGTTTGCCAAGCTGTTGTACGCTGTGGCGGACGTGCCGGGGGTCGAACGCATCCGGTACACGACGTCGCACCCGCGAGACATGGGCCCTGACGTCGTCGCGGCCTACCGCGATCTCCCGCAGCTCGCCGACCACTTGCACCTGCCCGTTCAGTCCGGGTCGAGCCGGGTGTTGCGGAGGATGAAGCGGTTCTACACGCGCGAACACTACCTGCGCACCGTGGATGCGCTCCGTGAGGCGCGACCGGGTTTGACGTTGACGACCGACGTGATCTTCGGCTTTCCGGGGGAGACGGACGACGATTTCGCTGCGACGATGGCGTTGATGGACGAGGCGGGCTTCGTGGGGTCGTACAGCTTCAAGTACAGCCCGCGGCCGGGGACGGCCGCGCTTCGGCTCGCCGACGACATCGCGGACGACGTCGCTTCAGCCCGGCTCACGGCTTGGCAGACACAGCAACGCGCGGCCAGCGCGCGGTGGACGCGCGCGCACGAAGGATCCATCGTCGAGGTGCTGGTGGAAGGTCCCGCGCGTCACGACGAAGGGCTGGTCTGCGGCCGAACGTCGGGCAACTTGATGGTCAACTTCGTGGGCTCGACCGATCTGATCGGGCGTACCATTCCCGTGCGCGTCACGCGTGGCTTCACGCATTCCGCGCGCGGGGAGGCCGTGTGACGCGTGCGCAGAACGGGCAGGGGCGTTCGTGGTTGGTCGTCGCCGCCTTCAGTGTGGGCTGGGCGTTCCTGCTCCTGTTGATCGGTCTCGTGAGTGTTGCGGGCCCGATCGCCAGCTTGGTGCAGGAGGGCGTGCCGGTCGCGGAGCTCGGTGGTCGGCTGCAGGCGCTGCTCGAAGGGCCGGAAGGCATTGCGGTCACGGCCACGACGCTCGCCATCCAATTCCCGCTGATGTTCGCGCTGGCAGAAGGGGTTCGTCGGTTCAGTTGGCGTGCGGTGTGGGAGGCGTCCGGACCGCTGCCTTCGCTGCGCGTTGGGTACGGCTGGCACGGCTGGGGCGGCGGGCGTGTCCTCGCCGCGGCGGTGGTGGCGGGCGCGACCACGGGATGGGCTCCCGGCTGGATCGCTGGCCAACTCCGGGAGGCGTTTCCGGGCTACGACCTCGGGGGCGTCGCGATGGTCAACGACGCGCTCGCAGCGGGCACACCCTGGCAGGTGGGGTGCGTGGTGGGCGCCGTTGTGGTCGGAGCGCCGGTCGTCGAGGAGTTGGTGTTCCGCGGTGTGCTGTGGGACGCCTTCGCCCGGACGATGTCGCCGATCGCGACGTGGCTGGTCGCTTCCTTCGTTTTTGCGGCGTACCACATGGATCCGTTTCAGGCGGTGCCCTTGTTGTTCACCGCGGGCGTCATCGGCTGGTTCCGTCATCGGACGGGTTCGGTGGCGCCGGGCATGCTCGTCCACTTCCTCAACAACGCGCTGGGCGTGGGGATCGGTGCGCTCGGTATCGCCGACGCGACGCTC
>JBJONI010000271.1:0-5221 GCA_046051915.1 Pseudomonadota bacterium | reverse complement strand
CATCGACGCTTCGCAGGTTGTTCCTCGCCGCGATCGAGGAAGGTGCCACTTGCCTCGTGCTGTGCGACACCGTGGGCCACGCGACGCCCGATGGCACGCGGCGCCTCGTCGCTTGGACGCGCGCGTTGCTCGAAGAGGCCGGTGCTGCCGACCGCGTCCGCGTCGACTGGCACGGACACAACGACCGGGGGTTGGCCTTGGTCAACGCCCTCGCGGCCGCAGAGGCGGGTGCCTCGCGCCTTCACGGGACGATCCTCGGCATCGGTGAGCGCGTCGGCAACACCGCGCTCGATCAGGTGTTGGTCAACCTCTGCCTGCTCGGTCAGCCGTCCCGCGACCTGACGGGGTTGTACGCCCTCGGCCAGCTCGTGTCGCGCGCCACCGGCCAGCCCCTGCCGCCCAACTACCCGGTGCTCGGCGAAGACGCCTTCAAGACGGCGACGGGCGTCCACGCAGCCGCCGTGATCAAGGCGATCCGCAAGGACGAGGTCGACCTCGCGGACCGCGTGTACTCGGGCGTGCCGGCGCGGTGGGTCGGGCGTGAGCAAGAGATCGCGGTCAACTTCATGTCCGGCGCGTCCAACGTGAAGTTTTGGTTGGAGCGCCGAGGCATCGAACCCACCGAGGCCCGCGTCGCCGCGATCCTCGCGAGGGCCAAGACGTCGCGCACCCTCCTCGCGGAGTCGGAGATCCTTGCCCTCGCCGCGGACGCCTGAGCGTCAGGCCTGGGTGAGCACCTGCTCGTCGACGAGACGATCGGTCGCCGGGTCGTAGAACCGCGTCGTCACGGTGTCGGCCACGGGGTCGAACACGAGCACACCAAGATGCGGCTGTGCGCTTCCAAACAGGTATTGCGGAGGATTCAAGTTCGCGCCGAGCGGGTTGACGTTCCCCGACGTGACGGCGATCTCCCAGGTCTTGTTCAGGATGCCCACGCCTCCGGGTTGGACCTTGCCCACGAAGCACACGTGGAAGTCCCCGGAGACAAACCAGACGTTGCCGATGTTGTTGGCCGCGATGAAGTCGAGGATCTCGTCCCGCTGGGCCTCGTAGCCCTCCCATCGATCCGCGGCGCCGAAGTCCCACAAGCCGGGCATGTTGGTGATCGGGACCGAGTTCGCGACGATCTTGAAGTGCGCGGTACTCGTCAAAAGTCCGTTTTTCAGCCAGTCCATCTGCGCCCGAGACAGGTACTGCCCCAGCGTCGTCCGGGACGAAGGGAGCCGCTCACTGCGACAGTCGAGGAGGAACACCTCCGCCGTGTCCCCCCACCGCCACTGGCTCCACAACAGGCCCGTCGGACCCGGCGCCATCGGGACGTTCTCGACCCAAGACGCGGCGGCGTTCGCGAGCTGCCCCACGGCGATCGTCTGCGGGTTCCAGTCGTTGTCGACCTCGTGGTCGTCCCATGTCGCGTACATCCCGGCCCGCGCGAGGCCCTCGCGGTAGCCGACCGACTGCATCCACGACGCCCAGCTCGCTCGGTAGTCGGCGCGGCTCACGGCGCCGTCGTTGTAGACCATGTCGCCCACGTGCAACAGCAGATCGATCTCCGCATGGTCGGCGACACGCCCGATCGCGTCGCGACGTCCCGTCGCGTTGCCGTTGCAGCTCAACAACGCGAGCGTCAGCGTGGGCAGGTCGCCCGTCGCCGGCGCGGTTCGAAACACGCCGAGATCGGAGCGTCCGACAAACGCCCCCAGCGGGTCGACGACGAAGAAGCCGTAGCGGTAGCTCCGCCCGGCGACCAGACCGGTGACGTCCGCGCGCACGTAGCCGCCATCGTTTGGGACAAGATCGGCTTCGAACGCAAGCAAGACCACACCCGCCGTCGGGGTCGGCTCCCACACGCGGACCCGCACCGACGTCAAACCGCGCGCCCGTGTGATGGCAACTGCGGTCGACGTCGTCATGGCGCCCGAGCGAACCGCCTCATCGAACGCCGGGTTCACCAAGACCGCGTCCGCGTCGAACGGGATGCCTGCCGGGCCCTCACCGGTGTCGAGGCCGGAGTCGTCGCCCGAATCCAACGGCGTCTCCCCCGGCGTGTCGGGCGGGGGCTCGACCGGCGTATCGGTTGGCGCCGTATCGCCCGGCGGTTCGACCGCGCCCGTCTCGACAGGCGCGACGACGTCGCTGTCCTTGTCCGCGCAGGCCGTGAGGATGGACGGCGCCACCGCCGCCACCGCGCCCGCCGAGAGAACGTCGCGCCTCCGCCACATCTGCACCTCCGAACCGCGATCCTACCGCAGGTCGGCGTCGATCCTGTCAGGACGTCGTGTCACGTTCGCGACGAGGCACGCGTCACCGCGGCGGCGGGCCGCAGCGACGACCTCGCCGCCGGCCATCAGGGCAGATCGCCCGGAGAACTCCACCCCGCGCTCGGGGCCCCAGGTGTTCGCCGCCGCCAACCCGGCGCCGGAGCCTTCGGTTCGCTCACGCCAGTATGCATGCACGTCGAGGCCCTCCTCGATCCAGTTCGTCGGAAACGCAAGCACATCGAGCCGCTGCCGCCACGCCCACAGCAGAAAGCGCGGGTCGTTCAAGTCCATGCAGATGCCCACCGCGAACGACCCCGCGTCCGTTTCGAACCGACGGTAGCCGGAATCACCAGGCGTCGCCCACGTGCGGTCGGCGTCAAATAGCAGCGTTTTTCGGTAGCAAAACGCGAGTCCGCCCGCCGGGTCCACGACGAGCGCGCTGTTGAACAGCCGGTCCGCGGCCCGTTCGGGGAACCCGACCACGACCCAGCAGCGCGCGCGCCGCGCTTGTTCGGATGCCCAAGCGTACGTCGGGCCATCGGCAGGCTCGGCCACCGCCTCCACCGCTGACGGCCCGGCGAACACGTACCCCGTAAACGCCATCTCCGGCAGCACGATGAGGTCCACGCCGGCCGTCCGCGCCTCGACCATCCGTGGCTCGACCCGGGCACGCGACGCGGCCGGGTCGGCGTACGTCGCCTTGAACTGCACCGCCGCGACGCGCATCGCGCCTCCATCTTCTGCATAGCCGACGGTGCCGACGGCAGGCGCGTCCGTGACGCGCGATGACCGCGCCCCCGCCAGCGACCGCCCGATGGGTCAGCCGGTGACGGCCTGATCGATCGCGCCGAAGACGCTCGCCCCCTCGGCGTCGAGGACCTCGATGCGAACGTGATCGCCAGGCTGAAGGAACCGCGTCTGGGGCTTCCCGGTCGCGATGATCTCGCGCATCCGAATCTCGGCGATGCACGAATAGCCCGCCGCCGGGTCCTCGTTGGACACGGTACCGGACCCGAGGACCGTGCCCGCGGTGTACGCGCGCGTCTTGCAGAGGTGGGCGATCAGCTCATGAAAACCGAAGTGCATCTCGGGACCCGCGTTGGCGCGCCCGACGTGGTCGCCGTTCCACCAAACGTTCATCGGAAGATGCAGCCGACCCTCACGCCACGCGTCGCCGAGCTCGTCGGGCGTGACGGCCACCGGTCCGAACACACTCGCTGGCTTGCTCTGGAAGAAGCCAAAACCCTTCGCAAGCTCGTCTGGAATCAGGTTCCGAAGGGTGATGTCGTTGACCAAGGTCACGAGACGGATGCAGGACCCCGCCTGCTCGACGGTCGTTCCCTGTGGGGTGTCCCCAAGGATGACGGCGACCTCAGCCTCGAAATCATGGCCATACTCGGGGTTCTTACAGACGATCGGCGCCGTCGGATCGAGCAGCACGCCGCTACCGCCTTGGTACACAAGGGGGTCGGTACGGAGCGTGGCCGGCGGCTCGGCGTTGCGGGCCTTGCGGACCAAGATCACATGGTTGAGGTAGGCGGAGCCGTCGACCCACTCGTAGGCGCGGGGGAGCACGTTCCGCATCGTGGCCGAAGCGGCTGGCACCCCGCGCTTGGGATCGGCCTGCAACCCCGCGTACACCGCATTCAGGGCGGGCGCAGCGACCTCCCAGTTGTCGAGCGCTGCCTGCAGGTTCGGCGCGATCGCGGTCACAGCCTCGAAGCGGGCCAAATCCTTGCTGACGACGACGAGCGCGCCGTCACGCGTGCCGTTGTCGATCGTCGCGAGCTTCATCGTGCCTCCCCTGCACGGGCTGGCTAACCGACAGGCAACGCGTCGGCCCGAGCCGCGCGCAGCGAGGGGTCCGTGCTGACGTTCCGTGTGCTTGCCTTTCGCGACCTCGATACCGCGACGCTCTACGCCTGGATGGCGCTGCGTCAACGCGTGTTCGTCGTCGAGCAATCGGCGGCGTACCAAGACGCGGACGGCGTGGACCTCGACGCCTGGCACGTGTTGGCGTACCACAACGACGTGCTCGTCGCGGGCGCCCGCGTCATCCCTGCCGGTGTGCTGTACGACGACGCCGCGATCGGCCGCGTGGTCTGCGCGCCGGAAGCCCGGGGGCAAGGCGTCGGACGCGCCGTGATGCACGCCGCGCTCGCACACTTGCGTGCCTTGTGGGGCCCGGTCGCCGTCCACATCAGCGCCCAAGCGTACCTGCGCGAGTTCTACGCCTCGCTCGGCTTCGTCGTCGACGGCGAGGGCTACCTCGAGGACGGGATCCCGCACTGGCCGATGACCCGCCCCGCATCGGCGTGGGACGTGGCCTAGGCCCCCGTCGCGGAACCAACCCACCCCTACGCCCAAAACGACGAACGCCCGGGTCCGAGGACCCAGGCGTTGCACCGCGGGGATGCGGGGCGCTTGGAGACGGCCCGGAGGCCGCCTCGATCAGCGCTTGCTGAACTGGAAGCTGCGGCGAGCGCCGGGGCGGCCGTACTTCTTGCGCTCAACCTTGCGGCTGTCGCGCGTGAGGAGGCCGAACGGCTTGAGGCGCGCGCGGAACTCCGGGTTCACCGCGAGGAGGGCGCGGGCGATACCGAGGCGGATCGCGCCGGCTTGACCGGTGGTGCCGCCGCCGCGGACGTTGATGATGACGTCGAAGTTCTCACCGACCTCGCAGAGGTCGAGCGGACGACGGATGTCCATGCGAAGGATCTCGCGCGGGATGAGGCGCTCGAGCTCGCGGCCGTTGGCCACGAACCGGCCCGTGCCCGGACGAAGGAAGACGCGCGCGGTGGACGTCTTGCGGCGGCCGACGCCGGCGTACTGAACGAGGGTACGAGCCATGATCAGACCTCAGGAAGGGCCGCGGGCTTCTGCGCCGCGTGCGGGTGCTCGTTGCCAGCGTACACCTTGAGCTTGGTGAGCAGCTGGGACGCGAGACGGTTCTTCGGGAG
>JBJONI010000270.1:0-2557 GCA_046051915.1 Pseudomonadota bacterium | reverse complement strand
CCACCGTACAGGCCGGTACCGCCTTCGCCTTCCGCTTCGCACAGGGCGGTGCCCGCGGGGCACGCGTTGATCGGCGCCCGGCCGTTGAGCACCACGCCGCCCCAGTCGCCGCGCGCGCGCTGCCCCGGCAGTTGGTCGGACGTGAACACGATCGGGGCGTCCGCCGTGCCATTCGCCTCGATCTTGCTCCCGCGGCGGATCACGAGGAACGCGTCGCTCGCCGCTTCGCCGTAGATGGTCGTCCCGGCTTCGATCTGGAGGACGGTCTCGCTCGTGTCGTCGCCGACGATGACCCCACCGCGGAGCAGGTACTGGCAGGCGGCGTACAGCGTCGTGTCTTCGGTGATCGTGCCCGAGAGGATGATCGGGCCGTCCCCGCAATCCACCGCGGGTGCGTCGGTGTCGCCGGCCGTGTCGCTGGTGTCCGTGGGGTCCGTCGACGGGTCCTTGCCGCCACAGGCGACGAGGGGAAGGGCGAACGAGAGTAGGGCGAGGCGAAGGGACATGCGGTCCTCCTGGTTCCCTGGATCGGGAGCGGGAGTTTTAGACAATCCGTGTGACGGCCCGGCGGGCGCGGCGTGAATGTGCCGCATCAGCGCTCGCGGCAACGGGACGCCTGCGTGACGTTGTGTGACGGGTTGGAACGAATGTGACGATGACGTGTCTACCGATCCCTGAGGCCGCGGTGCCAGCGTCGGATTATGCCGAGGGTGCCACGCGGGAGTGGGCGTGATTCGCGACATTTTGGTGGTCTCGGCCGGGCCGGTCCCGGCGCCCTTCGGCTCGCCGGTGTACGTGGGGGGGATGGCCGAAGCGTTGGCGGACGCGGGGTACAGCGTTCGTCTCGTCGGCCCGAGACGCGCGGTCGGCGGCCCCTTGCGTGGCGTCGATCGGCCTCACCCGGTGCGCGCCGTGGGCGTCGACGAGGTGCAGCCAGGTCCATCTTGGCGGCGCGTCGGGGAGGATGTGCGTCTGGTGTTCGATCTCGCCGGGGCGCTGCGCGCGCGCCGACCCGATCTCGTCCTCGGCCACCACGGGGAGGGCTGGTGGGCAAGCAAGCTCGCCTGCTGGTGGACGGGCACGCGGGTCCCGGTCGTGTACGTCCTGCACACGTCGTTCGAAGAGGAGCTGCCGACGTGGCTGCCGCCGTGGGCAGTTCGGCACGGTCGGTGGATCGGGCGCCTCGGAGGATGGATCGATCGCCGCATCGCACGCCGCGCCGAAGCCTGCCTTGCGCCGTCTCCGTCGGGGTGTGCGCGGCTGGAGGCGTGGGGAGCGAGTTGGGCGGGGCTCGCCCTTCCCGACGTCGACGTGTCCGGTTGGCCCCGCCCATCGGCCTCGGAGGCGCGCGTAGCGCTCGGGTTGCCGGCGTCGACGCCCGTGGCGCTGTACGCGGGGAACGTCGACGCCTACCAGGATCTGCCGCGGTGGGTGGATGCGCTGGAGCGCCTCCCTGAGGTTCACGCCCTTTTTGCGTTGGCCGCGGCGCCGCCAGGGTGGCTCCGCGACGCGGTGGCGCGGGTCGGGGCCGCGCACCGTGTCACCTTCACGTTGGCGAACGACGCCGACGCGCTCGGGTGGGTCCACGCTGCGGCGGATGTGGCCGTCGTCCCTCGCGCGGTGTGTGCTGGGGTCCCGGTCAAGGCGCTCAACAGCCTCGCCTACGGGGTTCCGACCGTGGGGCTTGCGTCGGCGTTGCCGGACCTGCCGGGGCTGATTCGCGTGGACGGCGATGGGGCCGATGCCCTCGCTGCGGCCGTGCGCGACGCCCTCGTCGGCGGGACGAGCGCGGTTCGGGGGGCGGCGGCGCTCGCGGGGGCCCGCAACGGCCCGTCGTGGGTCGACGCGTTGGCCCGGGCGGTGGTCGGGCCCCAGCCGGGTGACGCCGGTAGCCGCGACACCCGTTGACGGTGGGTTATGGCCGGTGGGCTTCAAGGGATGGGTCGGCTCCGGCACCTCGTGGTGGGGCGCGGCCCGCGCGGGTTCTCGGGAGTGAAGGCGTTCGCCCCGGGGTTCGGACCACGATGCTGTGCCTCGGGAGATGTCGTTGATGCCTGGTCGTTGCACGCTGCGGTGGTCGTTGGGGCTGGCCTTGGCCTTGCCGGGGCTCGGCGCGATCGACGCGTTCGCCCAGGAGACGTCGGGCCCTTCGTTTTCGCGGAGTTTCGACGCTCACCACTTCCACCTCGCGCCGCTCGACGGCGACCTTCGCGATCCGCTGTTGGTGCAGCGTCCAGGCCGATTTGAGCCGTTCGACGGATGGGGCGCGGCGGTGCTGTCCTTCAGCGACCGGCCTCTCGTTCGCTACCAGCTCCGCAGCGACGGCACGTACCGCCAGACGGCGCTGCTCGACGACGTGGTCGCGCTGAACGTGTCGGGCGGCGTGGCGTTGCATGAGCGGTTCCGCCTCGACGCGGCGATCCCTGTTTACCTGACGAGCTACAACGGCGTGCGGCGATCGCAGGGCGTCGACATGGGCGACCTCCGCCTGACAGCGACGGCCCCGATCCTCCTCGCCAAGGACGACGACACCGGGGCGGGGCTCGCAGTGTACGCG
>JBJONI010000269.1:0-3461 GCA_046051915.1 Pseudomonadota bacterium | reverse complement strand
AAGATCGGCCCGATCAGGTTCCGGGTGAAGATCTGGAGCAGGTACCCATCGTCGTCGCCGTCCACGAGCACCTGGTGCGCCTGAATGCGCGCCGGATCCTCACGCACGTGCGGGACGCGGTCGAACACCTCTTCGTAGTACGTCGGGTCGATCTCCAGCGTCTCGATGCCGCTGCCGACGAGACCGTCGAGCGAAGCGAGGATGTCCTCCGTCTGAAACGCGAGATGCTGAACACCCGGCCCGTCGTACTCCCGCAGGTACTCGGCGATCTGGTCGGTTTCGGACTTCGGCTCGTTGATCGGGATGCAGAAGCTGCCGTCGGGCGAGCGCAGCGCGTACGACGTCAGGCCCGTCTTGACGCCGTTGATGTCGAAGTACCGGACCTCTGTGAAGCCAAACACGCCCTTGTAGAAGTCGGCCCATTGGCCCATCGTGCCGGCCGCGACGTTGTTCGTCAGGTGGTCGACACGGAGGAAGCCACGGTTCGGCCTGAACACCGGCTCCGCGAGATCCTCGAACAGGGCCGCATCGGGGGTGTCGGCACCGTCGAACCCCTCCACGAAGTAGATCAAGCTGTCACCGATGCCAAAGATCGCAGGGAACGGCAGATCGGCGCCCACATCGGTCGCTGGCCGAGCGCCACGGGCGACCGCAGCGGCGAACGCAGCGGACGCGTCGTCGACGAGCCACCCCATCGCGCTGATCGAGGGACCGTGCTTGCGGGCAAACGCCGACGAGAAGCCAGCCTTGTCCGCGTTGAGGAGGAAGTGGATGTCGTTCTGACGGTAGTGCGTGAGGGCCTTGCCACGATGTCCGCGGACCTTCGAGAACCCAAACGCCAGGAACAAGGCATCGAGGGCCTCGACCGAGGGTCCGCAGAATTCGGTGAACGCGATGCCGCGAAGGCCGACAGGGTTGAAGGGCTGGGTCATGGCGAACTCCCGATGCTCGGCCGGAGCGTAGACAGCGTCTCCTTCCAAGGCTAGCGCAGAGTTCTGCGATTCTCTTTCAGGATTTTTGAACATGCGTCTCGACCTCGACGCCCTAGAGGCACTCGCCGCCGTCGTCCGTGAGGGCGGCCTCGCGCGCGCGGCGCAGAAGCTCCACAAGGCCCCGTCCGCCGTCAGCTACCAACTCGCACGCTTGGAGGAACAGCTCGAACTCTCGGTCTTCGACCGGAGTGGCTACCGCCTCGCGCTCACGCCCGCGGGTGAAGCGATCCACGCCGAAGCCGTCCGCGTGCTGGCCCAAGCCGATCGACTCACCGAGCTCGCGCGGCAATTTCGTCACGGGTACGAACCTCGCGTCACGTTGATCGCCGATGGCATCCTTCCCCTCGCCCCCGTCTTCACGGCGGTGAAGGCGATGGGCGATGCGCGCATCCCGACGCGGGTAGCGCTCAAGATCGAGTTTTTGCGCGGCGTGCAATACCGATTTGAGCGCGACGCTGCCGACCTGATGATCGTCAAAGACTACGAACCGAGCCCCGACCTCGTCGCCGAGCCTCTCCCGGAGGTCACGTGCGTGCTGTGCGCCTCCTCGACGCATCCGCTCGCCCGCCGCGCGAGCGTCTCTAGGGACGCGCTGCACGACCACGTCGAGCTGTCCATTCAAGATTCCAGCGATCAAGGCACCGACCGCCACCTGCTCGGCGGCGAGCGCGTGCTCTACCTCTCGGGGTTCCTCGCCAAGCGCGACGCGCTGCGGCTCGGTCTCGGATTCGGCTGGATGCCGACCGACCTCGTTCAAGACGACCTCGCCAGCGGCGCCCTCGCCGAAGTCGGCTACGACGGCGGGTCGCGCTATCGGTTCACGCCGCACCTCGTCCGACGAGGCGATCGCACGCTCGGCCCGGCGGGACGACTGCTCTACGATGGGCTGCGCGCGGCCCTCGCCGCCCCAACCCCCCGTCCTTGACCCAGCTCAGTTGTCCTCGTCGCGCCCGCGGTACTCTGCGGCGTCCATCCCGTACTGTTTCATCTTGGAGTACAGCGTCCGCCGCGTGAAGCCGATGTGGGCGGCCGTCCGCTGCAGGTGTCCGCCATAGCGCAGCAAGACCTTGTGCAAATAGGCGCGCTCCACCTGCTCCTGCACGCGTCCCAACACCGCAGCAAGGGGTTCCGCCTCGTCGACCCGCCACGCCGCCGGCGCGACGGCCTCGACCGCGCCAGCGCCCTGCATCTCGACCGGCAGCATCTCCTTGAGCAGCGTGCGGCCGTGGGCCAGGATCACCCAACGCTCGCACATCGCGCGCAGCTGCCGCACGTTGCCGGGCCACGCGTAGCGCTCGATGCACGCCAGCGCATCGGCGGCGATCACGGGCGGCGCGAGCGCGTAATCCGCAGCGATGCTCTCCACGAAGTGCGTCAGCAAAAGCGGGATGTCCTCCGCCCGTTCTCGCAGCGGCGGCAGGACGATCGGAAACACGTTCAGACGGTAGAACAGGTCGTCGCGAAAGTGCCCGGCCGCGACCGCTTCCTCGAGGTCGAGGTTGGTCGCCGCCACGATGCGGACGTCAACGCTCACGAGCTTCTCACCGCCGAGGCGTCGGAACTGCATCTCCTCCAGCACGCGCAACAGCTTGACCTGTAGACTGAGCGACGTTGTTCCAAGTTCATCCAGGAACAACGTGCCATTGTCGGCCATCATGAACACGCCCTCGCGACGTTCGACGGCGCCCGTGAAGCTCCCGCGCTCATGCCCGAAGAGTTCGCTTTCGAGCAGCGACTCGGAGAAGGCGCCGCAGTTCACAGAGATGTAGGCCTTCTCCGAACGTTTGCTGCCGTCGTGGATCGCATGGGCCACGAGCTCTTTGCCCGTACCTGTCTCGCCGAGGATGAGGACCGTCGCGTCGGTCGGCGCGACCGCCCGAATCTGCTCGAACACCCGAAGCATCTTGGGGCTTCGGCTCAACAGATCGCGGAAGCCGTACCGGTCCCGCATCTGCTCCTTGGTGGTCTGCAGGGCGCGCGCGGCGCGGATGTCGCGAAGCGAACGTCCAACGGCTTGTTCGAGACGGTCACGGTCAAGCGGAAGCGTGAGGTAGTCCTCGGCGCCCGCGCGCATCGACGCGACCGCCGCGCCGGTGTCGTCCGCCGCCGTCAAGGCCACGACCTTGGTCGAAGGGTGGCGTTCGCGGAGGTGCCGCACCACGCGTGGCCCCTCCATCTCGGCGAGTTCGAGGCTGACAAAGGCGAGGTCGGGATCCAGCTCTGCGAGCAGATGCATGCCCTCGACGAGCGACCGCGCGTGTTGCAGCACGGCGCCGCCCGCGCCGACGACGTCTCGGATCGCCTTGACGGGCCGCTCGCTCTCGTGGATCACGAGGACCGTCTCCGGACGCAACATCCCCCCTCCCGTGACGTTCCCTTCACCCGTTCGGCGCACGCGGGCCGCGCGAACGCGTTAGCCGTTGCGTCCGGAGGCCGCCATGGGCAACTTCTACGCCGATAACGAAGATC
>JBJONI010000268.1:0-4394 GCA_046051915.1 Pseudomonadota bacterium | reverse complement strand
TTCCGTTCGGCGACGAACCAAAGCCGTGAGCTCGCGGCCAAGATCGTGCCGTTCCTGAAGGCCAACGACATCGACAAGGCGCTGGCGGCCACCAAGGACGAGGCGTTTAAGGCGTCGTACTTCGGTGCCGTCCTCGGTGCGGGGCTCGCCGAGGTCGGGGGTCGCAAGGACGACCACGGCCTCGAGAACGCCCACCGCGCCGTGGGCAAGGTCGCGATGCAGCAGACCGCCAAGCTTCGCGCTTGGATGCCGGTGCTTGCGACCGTCGGGTCGACGGCGCCGTTCGTCGGCCTGTTCGGAACCACCGTTGGCGTCATCAACGCCTTCCAGGGCATGGCGACGGCGGGCGCGGGCTTGGCTGGCATCTCGGCGGGTATCTCCGAAGCGTTGATCACCACCGCGTACGGCATCGGCGTCGCCGTCGTCGGCGTGTGGTTCTTCAACTACTTCAACACCCGCATCGACAAGGTCTCTGAGGAGCTCGCCAGCATCGAAGCCGACTTCATGGATTGGGCCCACAAGCTCGTCCAGGGCGGCGGCTCCACGTCCACGGGCGCTTGAGCCATGGGCGGCGCCGTCGGGACCGGCAAAGGTCCGATCTCGGACATCAACGTCACGCCGCTCATCGACGTCGTGTTGGTGTTGCTCGTGGTGTTCATGGTCATCACGCCGATGTTGCAGTCGGGTAAGCAGGTCGATCTGCCGGAAGCCACCGAGACGCAGCAGGTCAACGACGCCGGGCAGCAGATCGTGATCAGCATGACCAAGGACGGCGAGCTGTTCATGAACCAGGACCCGGCGGCGCTTGAGACGCTGCCCGACGACATTCGGGCTTGGTACGGCAGCCACGACTGCAGCAACCGCGACAACGATCCGCTCGTTTGCACGATCGCGATCAAGGCCGACCGGAGCCTGGAGTACCAGAAGGTGCGAGAGGTGATGGACACGCTGGCGGAGAACAAGTTCACGTCGGTGTTCATCGCCGCCGCCAAGGAGAAGTGAGCCGTGGGCGCGCAGCTTGGGTCCAAGGGGACGTTCTCCGACATCAACATGACCCCGTTGATCGACATCGTGTTGGTCGTGCTGATCATCATGATGGTCAACATCCCGATCCAGATGGAAGAGCTCGGCCTCACGCTGCCTCCACCGAAGGTCGAGAACCCGCCGCCTCCCGACCCCAACGCCGAGCAGCTCGTCATCGCCATCTACGAGGACGGCCAGATCGCGTTGAACCGCAAGCTCGCGAACGAGGAGGACATGTTCGGCGAGATCACGCGACGGTTGCGTCCGATGAGCAAGAAGAACGTGTTCATCGACGCGCATCCGACGGTGAACTTCGGCGCGGTCGTCGACATGATGGACTTGGCGAAGCGTGCCGGCGCGGAGCGCGTGGCGTTCGCCAAGCTCAAGGAAGGTGGCCCGTTGGTCGCCGATGACGTCCTGTCGACCTCGCTGCCGCGCGGCGTTGTGTTCGGTTCTCCGTCGACGGCGGGCGAGATGACCGAGAAGCGGGCCGACGAGGCGCTCGCGCCGATCAAGCCCACCTTGAGTGCCTGCTACGACACCGCGTTGGCGGCCACGCCGGGCACGAAGGGGCAGCTTGTCCTTCAGGTGGACGTCGGTCCTGAGGGGGAGCTGATGGCGACCGAGGTCGCGGTCGACAAGACCGGCAACGCCTCGTTGGCCAGCTGCATGGACCGGGCCCTGCGCGGCTTGAAGTTCGAGCCGTTGGGCGATGCGAAGACGGCCCGCATTCGCTACCCGATGCTGCTCACGCCGGGGGGCTGAGGATGTCGCCGAACCCGTTGGCGGCTTGGTCCGCCTCGGCATGCGCGGCGGTGGATGCGGTGCTCGCCAGCGCGTTTCCGACCGTGTGGCCAGAGCGGTTTGGCGACGCGATGCGCTACCCGGTGTTCGGGGGAGGCAAGCGCGTGCGGCCCCTGCTGACCCTGGCGGCGTTTGAGGCCGTTGCGCCTTCCTCGGCGCGCGAGGCTGCGTTGCCGTTCGCGGCCGCGGTGGAGCTGGTGCACACCTACTCGTTGGTGCACGACGACCTGCCGGCGATGGATGACGACGACGTGCGGCGCGGTCGGCCAACGGTCCATCGGGCCTTCGACGAGGCGACGGCGATCCTCGTCGGCGACGCGCTGTTGACCGAAGCGTTCTCGGTGCTCGCAGCAGCGCCCCTCCCTGCCGCGACGGTGGTGCAAGCGGTCGCCTTGCTCGCGAAGGCCTCCGGACACGCCGGCATGGTCGGCGGGCAGGCGGCGGACATCGGGCTTGGGGCCTCGGTCCAGGACGTTGAGACCCTGATGCGCCTGCACGCCGGCAAGACGGGCGCGTTGATCCACGCGGCGGTCCGGCTGGGCGGCCTCGCGGGTGGGGGCGCGCAACCGAGCCTCGCTGCGCTCGACGCCTACGGGCACGCGGTGGGCCTCGCGTTTCAGCTCGCGGACGACGTGCTCGACGCCGACGAAGCCGACGACCCGCATGGCCCGCCCTCGTACGTGCGTCTGCTCGGCCTAGAGGCGACGCAGCGCAAGGCGCGCGCGTTGGTCGAGGAGGCGATCGCGGCGGTCGTCGGGCTGCCCAACCCGGAGCGGTTGATCGCGCTGGCTCGCTACACCGTCGAGCGGGACGTCTGAGGCGTGGCTCGGCCCGAGCGCCTGCAACGGCTCGATGTGGCGCTGGTCACGCGTGGCCTCGCCCCCAGCCGGGCTCGCGCCGTCGAGCGCATCGAGGCGGGCGAGGTGGAGGTCGATGGGTGGGTCGTTGACAAGCCGGCGCGTCAGGTGCGCCTCGATCAATCGGTGCGGTTGGCGGTCGCAGACCACGGCTACGTCGGGCGCGGGGCCTTGAAGCTTCTGGGGGTCTTGGACCCGTTGGGGGTCGACCCTGCAGGCTGTGTCGCGGCCGATCTTGGAGCCAGCACCGGAGGGTTCACCGAGGTCCTCCTAGAGCGCGGCGCCCTGCGGGTGTACGCCGTGGACGTCGGGCACGGTCAGCTCGCGTGGCGGCTTCAGACGGACCCTCGCGTCGTCAACCTCGAAGGGACCAACGTGCGGACGTTGCAGGCCCTCCCCGAACCCGTGTCTTTGATCGTCGGTGATCTTTCGTTCATCTCGCTTCGCCTGGTGCTGCCGGCGGTCGCGCGGCTGCTCGCGCCGGGTGGGCGGGCGTTGCTGTTGGTCAAACCGCAGTTTGAAGCCGGACGCGAGGCCGTCGGCAAGGGCGGTCGCGTCCAAGACACCGCGGTGCGAGAGGCCGCGATCGGCCGCGTCAAGGACGACGCGGTCGCGGCGGGGTTCGTGATCCTCGGTGAGGCGACGAGCCCGCTGCCTGGGGCGAAAGCCGGCAACGTCGAGCACTTCCTGCTGCTCGGCCACGCGGTCGACGCCGGCTAGTCGGCGTCGGCGTCGGCAAGCGCGAGCCAGTAGGCCCAGGCGTCGAGGTTGGCGGCGATGCGGGGGTCACGAGCGAGGACGCGGGCATCGGGGGCGAGGCAGGCGAACGTCTCGGGCGACAGCCGGATCAAGCGCTCGACCGCGTTGACGGCCTTGCGGACGTGATCGAGGCGACCGTCGAAGACCGCGGCGGCCACGAGCTCGTCGAAGTCCCAGATCGCCTCTTCGACGGCCTCGTCGGACGGCTCGTCACCGAGGAGCCCCTCGATCGGGTCGAGCACCTCGTCCAGATCGAGCGTCTCCCAGCCGGCGTCGAGGAGCGCGCGGCCGCCTTGTTCGTCGATCCACTTGCGCACGTCCTCGAAGACCTTCTCCGGCGCGCCCAGGCGCTGCGCGAGGCCTGCGAGGGCTGCCACCTCGAGCGCTTCCTCCTCGTCGAGTCCGTCCTCTCCGAGCAGCTCGTCGATCGAGGCGATGATCACCTCCAACTCGCTGGGGACGTTGGGGGTCGGCGTGTCGGTCATCGAGGCTCCCAACCGCGTGCGAGCGCGAGGATGTGGGCGAATTGATCGGCGGTGACGGGCTGGACGCTGAGGCGCTGGCCCCGCTGGAGCAGCGGCATGCCCGCGAGGGGTGCCGCGGCCTTCAGCTCGGCGAGCGTGACGCAGCGTTCGAATTTCGTCTCGAAGCGAACATCGACGAGCATCCACCTGGGCGCGTCCAGCGTGGCGGCGGGGTCGTGGTAGGGACTCATCGGGTCGAACTGCGTGGGATCGGCGTACGGCGCGCTCGCGACGCGGGCGAGGCCGACGATGCCGACCGTCTCTGCGGAGGAGTGGTAGTACAGCACGGCGTCGTCGACGGCCATGGCGTCACGCATGTAGTTTCGCGCTTGGTAGTTGCGGACACCCGTCCACGGCGTCCGACCGTCGCGGGCCAAGTCGTCGATGCTGTAGACGTGGGGCTCGGACTTCACGAGCCATACGTTGG
>JBJONI010000267.1:0-4037 GCA_046051915.1 Pseudomonadota bacterium | reverse complement strand
GCGGATCTTGTCGCGGACCCGGAAGGGCAGGATGTAAGCTACGTCTTTGAGGCAGACGTGGCCGGAGCTTCCGTCTCCGCCACGGTCGAGCCAGGCGCGACCACGGCCGCGTGGGTGGTGGATCCGGCCCTCGCGGATGGGGACACCGTGTGCTGGCAGGTCGTGGCCGTAGACACGACGGGACTCGCCTCGGCGCCGTCGTCGCCTTGGTGCTTCGTGGTCGATCTGACCAATGAGCCGCCGTCCGCGCCGACGATCGTGACCCCGGCGTACGGCGAGGTGTGGGCCCAGCCCGTCGAGCTCGTCATCCGTCCCGGGATCGACCCAGAGGGGCGCGCGGTGACGCATCGTGTCGCCCTCGAAGCGCCGGTGGCTGCCGACCTGTTCGTGTTGGAGACCGGCGTCACCGATGCCCAGCTCCCCAACTTGTCCGAGAACACGTGGTACACGCTCGCGGTCCTCGCCGACGACGGCGCTGCCACGAGCCCGTGGGTGTCCACCACGTTCCTCGTCGATTCCGAGAACGATCCGCCTTCGGCGCCGGTGCTTCTCGGACCATCGGACGGCGATACGGTGGCGGCGGGCGCGGTCGGTCTCACGCTCCTGCCCGGCGTCGATGTGGACGACTGGGCAGGTACGTTGCAGCACACCGTGGTGGTGACGTCGGAGGGGGCAGAGGTCGCCTCGATCCCCGCGACGGCGGATGCTGTGGGGTTGCGTGCGGAACTCGTCCTTCCCGCGGGGGCGTACGCTTGGTACGCGGTCGCCGACGACGGGGTCGGGGGTGTGGCATCTTCCTCCACCTGGACGTTCCGCGTCGGCGCCGCCGAGCCGCCCGTGAACGACCGCGATCCCGGTGATCCGCTCGACGATCCGTTCGCCCTCGACGAGGGGCAGACGGGCTGCGGCTGCAGCGCGTCGGGTGATGGAACGGCGCTTTCGGCGCTCTCGGCAGCCTCGCTCGCGCTGCTCTTGGCTTCGCGGCGACGTACGCGGCGATGACCGCGTCGTCGACGGCGCTGTTGGCCTGGTATCGAGGCGCGCGACGGGACCTCCCGTGGCGGCGTGCGCAAGGGCCTTGGCCCGTTCTGCTCAGTGAGTTGATGCTGCAGCAGACAAGGGTCGAAACCGTCGTCCCGTATTTCGAGCGCTTTTTGGCTCGTTGGCCGACGGTCGAGTTGTTCGCTGCGGAGGACGACGCGGCCGTGCTCGCGGCATGGGCGGGCCTTGGGTACTACCGGCGGGCCCGCAACCTGCTCGCCGCGGCGCGCGCCGCTGTCGCGAAGGGCGGCTTCCCGCGCACCGTCGACGGCCTGATGGATCTGCCGGGGATCGGGCCCTACACGGCACGCGCCATCGCTGCGATCGCGTTCGGGGTGCCCGTCCTTCCGATCGACGGCAACGTCGAGCGCGTCGCGACGCGGTGGTTCGGGATCACGGAGGACCCGACGCGACCTGCGGTTCGGCGGTCCCTGCAGGAGCGCTTGGACGCCCACGCCGATCCGCACGCCGCGGGCGACCTTGCCCAAGCGTTCATCGAGCTCGGCGCGACGGTGTGTACGCCCCGAACGCCGCGTTGCGGATCCTGTCCGCTCGCCACATCGTGCGTGGCCGCCGCTGCCGGGACGCAGGCGAGTTTCCCCGCCAAGAAGGCGAAGAAGCCGCCGGTTGCGGTCCAGGCGACGGTGGCGGTCGTGGTGCGTCGTGGCCTCGTTCTGATGGGCCGGCGGCCAGAGGGCCTGCTGGGCGGCTTGTGGGAGCCGTTGCTGGGGGATGCAGAGGACGGCCCTGACGCGGTCGTCCGGGCCCGCGCCGGCGTCGAGGCGGCGGGCTGGCGCGACGCCGGTGAGGTGCTGCACGTGTTCACGCATCGTCGCTTGACGGCGCGCGTGTGGGTCGGGGAGGGATCCGAAGCGCCTCTGGGTGGGGACGACCACTACGATGCCGTGGCTTGGATCGATCCGGCGCGCACAGATGTTGGGATCAGCACCATGGCGGCGAAGTTCCTCCGCGCCGCGGGGGTCGCGACGCGCTGACCTCCCGCAACGCGACACCCGCCGGGCCGGGGTTATCGGGACGCAGGGGGACGGATGCGCACGGCGGCGGTCCTGATCATCGGGGACGAGATCCTGACGGCCAAGTTCCACGACGACAACGGTCCGTGGGCGCTGCAGCGCCTCAGGAGCCTTGGCGTCGCGGCCCGCCGGTTGGTGCAGTTGCCGGACACCCTGGAGGCGATCGCGGACGAGGTGTCCCGCGCGTCGGCGTCCTACGACGTGGTGTTCACTTCGGGCGGGGTGGGTCCTACGCACGACGATCTCACGTTTGAGGGGGTCGCCGCCGCCTTCGGGGTGGGGCTCGTCGAGCGGCCGGAGCTCGTCGCGGCGATGCAGGGCTTCGGCATGGCGTGCACGCCGCTGACCTTGCGCATGGCGCGTGTGCCCGAGGGTGCCGAGCTGCTCGCCTCCTCCGATGCGCGCTACCCTGTGGTCCGCGTTCGCAACGTCTACATCCTGCCCGGCGTGCCCGCGTTGTTCCGCCAGAAGTTTGAGGCCGTCGCGCCAGCGTTCGCTGCGCCGACCGTGTTCGTGGGGCGCTTGCGGGCGGACGACGACGAGGCCGACGTGGCGCAGCCGATGGCCGATGCGGCCGTCCGTTGGCCCGGGGTCGCGATCGGGTCGTACCCGCGGTACGGCGAGCCCGACGGCCGGCTGCTCGTGACATTCGAAGGGTGCGACGTCGATGAGGTCCGGGCCGCGATGGACGCTGTCGCCGGGGCGCTCCGCCTGCGGAGCGTCGTGCGTCCATGAACGCCACGCCCGCGCGCCGTTGGGCCGTCGAGATCGACGTCGTGCTGGATGGGCGCCGACTCGGGGGACTCGGCCTGCATCCAGGCGGGCACGCGCGCGTCGGTCGGCAAGGCGAGCTCTCCGTGCCGACGCCCGAAGGGACGGACGTGTGGATCGAGGTCGACTGGCGCGCACCAGAGCCCGTCGTTCGTGTGGCCGGGCACGCGCCGGTGACGCTTCCGAAGGAGGCGAGCCTTTCGGTCGAGGCGGGGCCGGTACGCGTCGCCGTATCGCACCAGCCACGCTGGCCCCTGCGCCGGACGGAAGCCGTCGCGTGGGCGCCCGCCTTGGCATGGTTCGTGGTGGTGTTCGCGATGAGCGTGGCCTCCGCTCAGGTGTACACGCTGTGGCAGATGCGGTGTCCCCTGATCGGCTGGGGCTGTCCGGTGCCGCCACCCCCGGCGTCTGGCGGCTGGAATGCGGAGTACCTCGCCAGGCTGATTCGACAGGACGTCGAGGGCGACGTCGATGGCGTGATCGAGGCGCCCGTCGCCGACGCGTCGGTGCCGGTCCGCGAGGACGTTCCAGGCTACATCCCGACCGGAGACGCGGGTCCGACGACGACCTACGAGGGCGGGGCGAACGTGGCCGACCGCGTGTCCACGCGGGAGGCGACGCCTGAGGCTTCGGCGGCGTCGCGGCGGGCTGACGGGGCCATCGAGGGGTCGCCCGTCGGGACGGAGGTCCGCCAGCCCCTGACCGAGGCCGCCGAGGGGGACGGGCGGCAGGCCGACGGACTCGCGTTGGAAGGCGCCGACGCCCCGTCCGGCGGCGGGGGACGCACCGAAATCCGCGAGGGATGGGGAGTCCGCGACTGGATCCGAGCTGCGCCGCCGTCGGACCGCGCCGAGATCGCGCGCCGGGCTGCGAACCCGCGGCGGCGGCTGGCGATCGACCCCGATGATCCGCGCGCCATCAGCTTGCTGGCGTACTACCAATACCTTCAGGAAGACTACGACGCCGCGCTCGCCAATTACGACCGCTTGATCGACCTCGAGCCCGAGGAGTCGAGCCACTACAACAACAAGGCATTGATCTACAAGCGACGCGGTGAGTTCGCTCGCGAGGAGGGGCTGTACCGCCTCGCTTTGGCGATGAACCCCGAGGACGTCGTGGTGATGGACAACCTCGCGTTGAATCTGGCGCATCAGGGGAAGTTCGCAGAGGCTTGGCGCTGGATGGACAAGG
>JBJONI010000266.1:0-6127 GCA_046051915.1 Pseudomonadota bacterium | reverse complement strand
TTGGCAAACGCGACGCCGCCGTACAGCGCGCCGGTGTCGGTGATCGCGGCCGCCGACTGACCGAGCGCAGACACCGCCGCCGCCAGCTTCTTCGGCGTCATGGTGCCGTCGAGCATGCTGTACTGGCTGTGAACGTGGAGGTGGACGAAGGCCATGGCGGACGCTAACGCGCCGGGGTCGCCGATCGCGAGGTCCCCATGCAGCTCGTCCCTACCCGTCTTGAGATCGTGGACGACCTCGTCCACTGGATGGTGCAAGACGAAGGCGAGACCCTCGATCTCGAATTCCTTGACGGGGTCGAGCTCGGCGGGGTCGCGTACTTCGTGCTGCGCCCGTGGTCCCAAGCGGACCGCCCCGACGACGAGGACGGCGAGGACGACATCTACGTCTTCAGCACGCACACCCTCGAGGGCGAAGAGGGCCGGATCACCTTCGGTACCGTCGACGAGGCGACCATCGACGCGGTCCTCGACATCGCGTTCCCGCCCGAGGGCTGACGCTGCAACCTGTGGTAGCGTCCCGGCAACCCTGATCGCCGGAGCCCACCATGCGCACGTTGACCCTCCTGATTGGCCTCGTGGTCGGCGCCGCTTGGGCTGCAGACCCGGCCTGGACGCCGTACAGCACCAAGGATGGCGTGCAGTCCGCCTACCGGGCGATCCCCGGTACGGGCGTGTTCGCCATGCGCGGCCAGGTCGACACGGACCTGCCGATGGGGAAGGTCCTTGGCTACTTCCTGGATGACGCACGCTCGGAGGAGTGGGTCGACATGATGGTGGCGTTCGACAAGTACGCCATCGCGCCGCAAATCCAAGTCGAACGCCAAGTGTACGACATGCCCTGGCCGGTGAGCGACCGCGAGTTCGTGCTGCGCCGCACCGTCACCGTCGACGCGTCACGCGGGGAGGTCGCGGTGGTCTACAAGTCCGTCGAGGACGCCCGTTTCCCCACCCGAGAGGGCTTCGTCCGCGGCATCGACCATGGATCCACCTGGTCGTTCCAACGGCTGAACAACGGCGGGAGCCGCATCACGATCGAGGTCGCGATCGACCCGATGGGTGGGCTTCCCGACTGGTTGGTGAACAGCATCCAACGCGCCTGGCCCCACGACACCCTCGTGAGCCTGCTCTCCCACGCGAGGGCCACCCACGTCACCCCGTGGGGTCCTGTCGCGGATTGGTAGCCTCAGCCGCTGCAATCCTCGGCGGGGTTGCCGACGATGGCGCCCATCATCCGCTCGTCGTGACGCACCCAGCGTGCCACCAGCTCGTCCTCGACGCCGCGCTCCTGCAAGACCGTACGAAGGATCGCCAGCCGACGTCGGAAATGCCCTGCGTGAATCCCCAGCGGCTTGTGCGCCGCGCCGAGGGGGCGACCGGTGTAGTCCACGTCCGCGCCCCACAACAGCAGCGCGTGCTCGGACTCGTGGCGGACGATGCGCTCGATGTCCCGCCCCGCGAACCAAAACCCGATGATCGGATCGGCGACGACCCGCGCCACGAACGCGGTGACGTGCGCCCGAACCCCTGCTTCGCCCCCGAGCTGTTCCAACGCCGTCATCGTGCCTCCGTCCGCCGCGATACCGTGGGGCGTCGGAGGAAGCCATGCCCGGTCCGTTTCACGCCCTTGCGCACGCGGCCCGCGGGCACGTCGCGACCCTGTCGGTCGACGCACCACGCCTTGCCGACAACCCATGGCGTGACCCCTCGGTTCGCGACGTCGCCGTGTGGAGCCCTGCGGGGCACGCGGCCACGCCGCTCCCATGCGTCCTCGTCCTCCCAGGGTTCTACGGACGCGTCGACGATTGGCAGGGCGGGAGCTTGCATGAACCCTCGTTGATCGAGCGCTTCGATGCCCTGGTCGCCACTGGGCGATCGGCCCCGTTTCGCGCCGTCGTCCCCGACTGCACGACCTCACTGGGAGGCTCTCAGTTCCTCGACAGCGACGGATTCGGGGCGTACGCGTCGTTTGTGCTCGAGGACGTTCTGAGCGCCGTCGATCAGTCCTTCGCGACCACCGGCGCGTGGGGCGCTGTCGGCCGAAGCAGCGGTGGCTACGGCGCGTTTCAGCTGGCGCGACGCCGTCCCGACCGCATCCGCGCGATCGCGATGAATGCGCCGGATTGCGCCTTTGAACTTGGCTACCTTGAAGATCTCGGCAAGGGCCTGCGCGCGCTCCACGCCGCCGGAGGGACGGAGGCCTTCCTCGCGGGCTTGTGGCAGCGGTCCAAGCTCGATGCCGATGGCTTCGCCGCGTTGAACGTCCTCGCGATGGCGTGCGCCTACGCGGGAGATGCCTCGCTTCGGCCCCTTCCGGCGCGGTTGCCGTTCGACGTCGACGCGGGGACGATCGACCTGCCCGCGTTCCTCGCTTGGAAGGCCCATGACCCCGTCGAGCAGGCCACCCAACCGGAGACGCTCGCGGCGCTTCGGAAGCTCGTGTATGTCGGTCTTGAATGCGGAGACCGTGACGAGTACGGACTCCACCTCGGTGCGAAGCGGCTGCATGCCGCGCTCGTCGCCGGCGGGGTCGAGGTGGACTTCGCGCTGTTCCCCGGCGGTCACCGAGGCACGGCTTGGCGCTACGACGTGAGCATCCCGAAGGTGGTCGCAGCGCTCATGGCGACGTAGGCGCCTGCCCCTCGCCGCCCGGGGCCGCCCCCCCGGGCTCTGGCGCCTGCGCCGAGAGGACCGGCAGGGTGCCGCGAGGGTCGTGGTTAAACTTGGACAGGTCCACGAACGGCGTCGTGTCGAGATCGAAGGCGTAGCGCATCACCTGCCACGCCGTGCTCACCTCGCGCGGGTAGTTGCGCATCTCGTCGATCGGGATGCGCTCGATGACCTCATCCGTCGGCATGCCCGGCCAACCCTCGATGTAGCGACGCATCCGCCCCGGGCCGCCGTTGTACGAGGCCTGTGCGGCGATCGGATTGCCGAACAACTGGGTTTGGACGCGGTCGATGTACCAAGCACCCATCTTCAGGTTCAGCTCGGGACGATGCAGGTCGGCGGTGCTCACGCTCAGGCCCATCTTGCTCGCGATCTCCGCCCCGGTGGCGGGCATGATCTGGCTCAGACCGCGCGCGCCGGAGCGCGAGGTCGCCGCTGGGTTGAAGGCGGACTCCGTGCGAACCAAACCGTGGAACATCCTCGGATGCCAAGCGTAGGCGCTCGTGGCCGCCTGCACCTCGGTCCACCAGCGGTCGGGGTAGCCGATCGCCACGATGCGCGGCTCGTGCGGTCCAAGCGAACCCACCGGATGGTATTTCAGGTACTTCTGCATCCACTGTTGCGCGGCGATCCAGTCGCCGGCGGCGACACGAAGCTCCACGACCCACGCGGCCTCGTCCGGTGTGAGCCGATCCCGGAGCCCCAACGGCTCCCACACCGCGAGGGCCTCCGAGACGAGGCCAAACCGCAGAAGGTCGACGCCTTCCCGAAAGTGTGGGTCCTCCAACAGCGATGCACGCACCCACCACGGTGCGAACGCCTCCTCCCCGACGGGCCGCCGTCCCACCGACGCCGCCACGTCCGGGGCGAGCTCCACGAGGCGACTGAACGCCAGCAGCGCGTAGTAGTTCTGAGGCCACCGCTCGAGGACGTGACGCCATCCCTCGATGGCCGCCTCACGGGCGCCTTCCTCTTGGCTCTCGACGTTGGGAGCCCGCACATCCGGGTACAACGTCCATCGGGGCGCCCAGTAGCAGCCCGCCGGGACATGGTAGCCCTCGCCTGGCGTGGTGGTGCGGCACAGCGCGCGTGCGATCTGCACCGCGTCGCCGGGTCGACCCGCTTCATAGGCCGCAAACGCTGTCTTCCAAGCAGACTTCTGCACCGCACTCGACGTCGGTTGGTCGGCCAGCGCGGCCGCGAGGGCGTCGACGGCGGCGGCGCCGTCCCCCATCGCGCCCTGCGCATCGGCCGCCCGCGCGAGCAGCACGGCGCGCCGCGGGTCCCCGGCGAGGTGGCGTTCCACGGCCTCCACCGTGGCGACGACGTCGGCGTGCCGCCCCTCGGCCGCTTCCAACTCGCTCCGCAACACGAGGAGTGCGACCGCGACCGGCCGCGCCTCCACACGGACGTCGTCGACGACATGGCGCGGCAACGAGGCCGCCACGGCGAGGGCCTCGCTCGACGCCCCCGCACGCGCGGTGGCGCGCGCACGCAGCTCCGCGACGCGAACCTCCTGTTCGAGGCCGTTGGCGACAGGAGGATCGACGACCAGAAGCGCCTCCAGCGCCGCCCCGGCCTGCTTGGCCGCGAGCAGGCCCTCGGCCACCGCGAGGCGCTCGTCGAACGTCAGGGGCGCGCCGGCGAGGTCGGGATGCCCCGCCTCTCGCGCGCGACGTGCCGCGTCCGACGCCGGCCACGACGTCCACAAGCGGCGCCACAGCACCTCAGCCGTCCCGGGAGGTGCGAGCGACGCTGCGAGCGCCACCACCTCCGGCTGGCCGTCTGCGTCATCGGGGCGGTCGAGCAGCGGCGCGAGCGTGGCGTCGGCCTCACCGACACGGCCGGCGGCGATCAAGGCGCGCGCACGTTCCAGTCCCCAACGGCCGGCATGCGCAGACGTGGCTGGCACGTGCCCGTAATCTTCGATCGCCGCGGCCTCGTCCCCCAAGGCGCGGTGAATCGCCGCCCGTGCCGACCATCGCCAGCCAGCGGGAGCGGTGCTCTCCTCGGACGCCAGCCGGTCCAAAAAGGGCGCCGCCTCGGAGGCTCGGCCCGCCTCGACCAGCACCCACGCGCGCAGCGCGTCAAGGTCGACCGCCTCGCGCGGCTCCGACGGCGACGGCAGGGCGAGCAACCCTGGCAACGCGCCCGTCCAATCCCCGACGCGGAGCCGCTCCCGAAGGGCCGATGGCAGTGCGAGTGCTGGCCGCCGCAGCACGTCGTCGAGCACCACGGAGCCCGAAGGTGGCGACGGGACGGAGCCCGAAGGTGGCGACGGGACGGAGCCCGGCGATGCTGCGTCGCCCCCTCCCTCCGACGCGGCAGCCCACGGCCCTCGCCCACCGAGAGCGAGGGCCAAGCTCAGGGGCGCCCACAGCGCCTTGCGCGCGCGGAGCGGCGTCAGGCCGAGCCTTCCTTGCGACCCACGACCACCTGTGCCGGGGCGACCGGGCGACCGTCGACCATGAAGCCCTCTTGGTGCACGAAGAGGATCGTGTTGTGCTGCGCGTCGTCGACGACAGGAATCACCGAGAGCGCCTCGTGGAGGTTGGGGTCAAAGCTGGCCCCAACGCCAGGAATCGGCTCGAGGCCGAGCTTTGCCAGGCCGTCCTCAAACTGCTTGAGGACCATCCGCAAACCCTCGGCGACGGGGCCGTCGCCCGCCGCACCCACCGACCGACGGAGATTCTGTACGGGCTCAAAGAACGTCTTGACGACCTCGAACTCCCGGCGTTGACGGGCAACTTTGGACTGGCCCTCGACCCGTTCGCGGAAGCTCGCCATCTCGTCCTTCTGCTCGGTGAACGCCTTGCTGACCGCGCGAAGACGTCCCCGTGCCTCCTCAAGCTCCGCTTGGAGGGCCGCCAACGGGTCGAACGCGGGCCCGACGTCGTCGATCGTCGCGGCATCGTCCGGCGACGCCGCAGCGCCCACATCGGAAGCCGTGCCGCCCGCATCGGGTTGGCCCTCGCCCCCGAGTCCGTCGACGACCTCGCCCTCGACCGCGGTCCCCTCGGTGTCCTGCGACCCTGCTCCCGACATGACTCCCCCTTCCGAACGACCGACTGTAAGCCCCACCGCCGCGACGGCAACCGGCGACGACGTCAGGGGGCGCTCGTCGCCGTGCGTGGTGCCACCGTGATCACCCGCTCGGCGGCTGCGTCGGCGGGCACGCCGTCGGCCAGACGAACGATCGTCCCCTGCACCGTGCTCTGCGCGGCAGACAGGTCCGCCCCGGCCCCACGCTGAAAGTACGCCTCTAACGGGGGCGCGATGTTCTCGACGGTGTCCTCGCCCCACGCCGCGCCGTTGATCGTGCGCCCCACGCTCCCGTCGGCTCGAATCTCGTAGAAGGCGGGCACGGTGCGTTGCACGCCCAACGCCGCCAGCGGCTCCGCGAACGCGTCCAAGTCTACGCGAAGGAAGCCTGCTCCGCGCATCGCCGCCTGAAGCTG
>JBJONI010000265.1:0-14613 GCA_046051915.1 Pseudomonadota bacterium | reverse complement strand
ATCGCGATGTCCTTGCGGTCTCGCAGCAGGTCGACGAAGCTTCGGATGTCGCGCACCACCATCGGTCCTCCCGGTGCGACGCCTTAACCGCGCGCGATTCGCGGAGACGCCACCGTGACGGCCCGTGGCCTCAGGGCGCCGTCGACAGGCGCAACTCGCCGGTGGCGTGACGCAGCGCGACGTCCGCGAGGTGAACGTTCATGCGCTCGGAGAGCTCCGCGAGGCGTGCCGCAGCGAGCCCGAGTCGCGCGTCCTCGGCCGTCTGCAACGTTCCGACGCCGGCTGCGAGCGAGGCTTCTGCGAGCCGAAGGTTCTCGGTAGCGAGCTCGATCTCGCGCGTCACGGCCGCACGGGCCGCCTCAGCGCGGGTGCGCTCCTGCCAAGCCGCCTCGACGTCCCGTCGAACGACGTCGCGCTGACGTTCGTGGGCCGCCTCCGCCATTCGGACCTGGCTCGCCTTCTGCCGGGTGTCCACCACCCGAAACCCTCCGTCCCAAGCGACCCAATTGAGCTGGATGCCGGCGTTCCAGATCCAGTTCCTCCCGGAAAATCCCGTGTTCTGCGTGTACTGCTCGGTGAATCGACCGTCGATCGTCGGAACCCAGCCGAGCATCGAGACGGTGTGCTGCGTGCGCGCGCTGTCGACGCGGAGTCGCGCGGCGGCAACCTCAGGCCGATGCGTCCAGGCGTGCTCCACCGCGGCGTCGAGGGAACCGAAGGCGCGCGCGCTCGGCTGCGGCTCCTCGTACACGGCGTCGACCGGCATGCCCGACCAATCCGAGAGCAAGCGCTCCGCGATCGCGCGACGGGCTGATGCCGCCGTCAGCTCTCGCTGTGCCCGTGAGACCGCGAGCTCGGCCTGCAGCTCGGCCTGGGCGACGGCGACGCCGCCCGCACGAAGCTTGCCCACCGTCTCGCGGTGCTGCTGGGCATTGACCAGCGCGTCTTTCGAGACCGCCTCCGCGGCGCGTCCAAGGAGCACCGCCCAGTACACCTGCGCCACGCCCTTGCGTAGGTCCGCGAGCTTGGCGTCGCGATCCCGAGCCCCCGCATCGATGATGTCGTCGACACCAGCGGCCTGGGCGAAGGCCGGCGCGTTCACGATCGGCTGCAGGAAGGTGAGGCTGCCATCGAGGGCGACCTTCTTCTGCAACAGGATCGGATCCCCCAACTCCAGGGGCGCGCCCGTCAATTGCTCGACGAGGCCCGTGATCTCGGGCGGGAACAGCGCAGAGGGATCGAACGCGACCTCGATCTGGTTGAACGTGACGTTGCTGCCGAGCACGACCTTGGGGAGCAGGGCCGCGACGCTCAAGAACTCGGCCTCTTCCATCTGACGCTGCTGCTCCTCGATCAGCACCGCCTCGTGGGATCGGCTCGAGACCGCGGCCCACACCTCGTCGAGGCTTGCGGCCTCGGCCGAAGCGAGCGCCCAAAGCATCGTCCAGACGGCGATCATGCCCCCTCCTCGGCCGTGTCGACAGCCGGCGTCGCGGGACGAAGCCGCGCGAACACGCGTCCGAGCCACAGCCCCGCATCATCAAACAACGTGTAGACGACTGGCACCGCGAGCAGGGTCAGCAGCAGGCTCAGCGACTGGCCACCAACGACCACGCCCGCCGTGGCGCGGTTGAGGCCCGAACCGATGCCTTCGGAGAGTTGCAGGGGGATCATGCCAGCCACAAACGACAAGGTCGTCATCAAGATCGGCCGTAGTCGCTCTTGGTTCGCCTTGAGGACCGCCTCGTCGCGCGGCAACCCGCGCTCGCGGAGTTGGTTGCTGTGGTCGATCTGCAGGATCGCGTTCTTCTTCACGATGCCGAACAGCACGAAGATGCCCAGCACGCTGAACAGGTCGAGCCCTTGATCGAACAACAGCAGCGAAGCGAGCGCGAACGGCAGCGTCAACGGCAGCGAAAGGAGGATCGTGAAGGGATGCAGCCAGCTCTCGAATTGCGCCGCGAGGACGAGGTACATGAAGACGAACGCAAGGCCGAACCCGAGCACGACGCTCGCCGCGGTCTCCTGCATCAACTCGGTCTGCCCGTCGGCGAGGATGTCGTAGCCATCAGGCAGCCCCACGTCCTCCCGGACGATCTTCTCGATGGTCTCCGCCACCTGTCCGTCGCCGAACCCCGGTGCGGCGTTCGCGAACAGCGTCACCACGCGGCGTCGCGCCAGCCGACTGATCGCGGAGGCGCCCAGGTCTTCGGTGATCGTCGCCACGGATGAGAGCGGCACGCCGCCCGGAACCTGCGAAGAAGGCACCAACGTCCGCGCCAAGGCCTCGCGCGAATCACGGTAGTCGGCGTTGGCTTGCAGGCGCACGTCGTAGCGCTCGCCGTCCTCGGTGAACGAGCCGACCGTCTCCCCCCCGACGAGCAGCCGGAGCGTGGTGGCGAGGTCGGCGATGCTGACGCCAAGGTCGGCGGCGCGCTGACGATCGACGCGAATGCCGAGCTCGGGCTTGGGCGGGTCCATGGAGCGATCGAGGTCGACGACGCCCGGTGCATCCTTGGCGATCGCCATCACCTCGGACGAGATGCGATCGAGCTCCGAGAGCTCGGGACCGGTCAGGTTGAACTGGATGCGCGCCGCGGCACGTCCGCTCGCTCCCACGTCGGCGACGTTGGAAACGGTCACGCGCCACCCGTCGGGCGACGACGGAATCAGGTCGTTGCGGACCCGATCCATCAAAGCCACCTGCGAGGTTTCGCGGACGGTGGGGTCGCTCAATCGGACGTAGACGGTGGCGAGGTTGGTGGTGCGGGCGTCGTCGGAACCGACCGTGATCGTCGTGTGAATCACCTCGGGCCAAGACCGGATCTGACGTGCCAGCCGCTCCGCCTGCTGACCGGTGGCCTGCATCGCTGTGCCTTCGGGCGCGCGAACCGCCACTTCGAAGTGGGCCTGGTCATCCAGTGGGATGAAGCCCTTCTTGGCAGCTCCGCCGAGCACCGGAACCAGGCCCAAACTCGCGAAGCACACCAGCACGATCACCCAGCGATGTCCGAGGCTCCACCGGAGCATCGAGAGATAGACCCGCTCGATCGGCCGATAGAAGGTGTCGACGAAGCGCTCGAGCACCGAACGCTGCCCGTGCACCGGCGCCTTCAGCCATCGGCTCGCGAGCATCGGCGTCAGGCTGAAGCTGACGAACAAGCTCACGGCGATCGCCACCGACATCGTGACGCCGAACGAGCGCAGGAAGCGGCCCGGGATGCCCGCGAGGAACACCACCGGGAGAAAGACCGCGATCAGGCTCAGCGTGGTCGCGAGCACGGCGAGGCCGATCTCTCGCGTGCCCTCCACCGCCGCCACCCGGGGGTCAGCGCCCTCCTCGACGTGTCGGTAGATGTTCTCCAACACGACGATCGCGTCGTCGATCACGATGCCCACCGACAACGCCAAGGCGAGGAGCGTGATGTTGTTCAGCGTGTAGCCGAGGGCATACATCGCGGCGAAGGTTCCGAAGACCGAGGTGGGAATCGCGAGCGCCGCGATCACGGTGCTTCGGAAACTTCCGAGGAACGCCAGCACCATCAGCGCCGCGAGCACCGCACCGACCACGAGGTGCTCCGTGACGGCGTTGGTCCCCGTCCGGATGCTGGCCGACTCGTCGCGGACCACCTCCAACGTCCACCCGGGCGGAAGTTGAGGGGCCAGCTCGTCCAACGTCTCACGGATCTCATCGACAACGGCGACGGTGTTGCTGCCGGCCTGCTTGCGAACGGTCAGCAAGACCGCCGGCTCACCGTTCCAGTTCGCGGACGACTCCGCTGGGAGAAGCCCGTCCTCCACCAGGGCGACGTCACCGATCTCGACGATGCGGTCGCCCATCACGACGACCGGGATGCGGGCGAAATCGTCCGGGTCCTCGATCTTTCCGTGCACGCGAAGCACGGCCTGCTGCAGGCCGTCGCCGACGCGCCCACCCGGGACGTTGAGGTTCTCGGTCGAGAGCGCTCGGTACACAGCGGTCGGTGGCAAGCCCTGCGCCTGCAGGCGGTCGGCGTCGAGGCCGACACGGATCGCGCGGTCGCGGCCCCCGATGATCGAGACCTGACCGACACCGCCCACGGACTCCAGGGCCGACCGTACCTTCTTGTCGGCGAATTCGGTGATGTCCCCCACCGAGGCGCCCGGCCCTCGCAACGCCGCGTACAAGATCGGCGCCGCGCCGGGGTCGATCTTGACCACCGCGGGCGGTTCGATGCCATCGGGCAGATCGCGCAGAATCGCGTCGAGCCGGCTTCGGACGTCCTGGGCAGCGACGTCAATGTCCTTCTCGAGCTTGAAGATCACATAGACCAAGCTCAGGTTCTCGGCGGACACCGACCGGAGGGCGTCGATCGAGCCGATCGTGTTCACCGCCGCTTCGATGCGGTCCGTGACGTCGTTTTCGATGTCTTCGGCCGAAGCGCCGGGCAACACCGTGGTGATGGTCAACACCGGAAGATCGATGTCCGGGAAGCGGTCCACCCCGAGCCGGCTGTAGCCCGTGAGCCCCAACACGAAGATGAGCAGGGTGAGGACGGTCGCAAAGACCGGTCGGCGTACGCAGACTTCAGCGAGGGCTTGCACGCGTCACTCCACCGCTGCGCCGTCGCGCAGCCCCGCAGGCGGCGCAACGATGACCGCGTCCCCGGCACGAACGCCCGGGGAGACCGCGACCTCCTCCCCCACGGTCGCCTCCACGTGGACGAAGTGCTCCACCGCGTGGCCATCGGTCACGGTAAACACACGGTGCACGGTGTCGTCACTGACCACCGCGCTGCGCGGCACGAACACCGCGTCGGCTTGGCCGGCGATCACCTCGACCGTCGCGGTGCCTCCGGGCTTGAGCGCGCCGTCGGTGTTCGACACCACGGCCTCGAGCAACAGGTCGCGGGTCATCTCACGCGCCATCGGGGGGAACGCCTGAAGCGTCCCCTCCCACGTGCGGTCAGGCGCTGTCGCAGCGCGCACCACCACCTTGCCGCCCTCCGCGAGGCCCGACAGCTCGCGCTCCGGGACGGCGAACTTGACGCGAATCGGATCGGCGTCCACCAAGATCGCGATCGGCGACGCGGCGCCCACAAACTCGCCGACCTCAACGAGCCGCTCCGCGATGACGCCGGTGAACGGGGCACGCACCGTGGTCTTGCCCAGTTGGCGGTCCGTCACGCCGATCTGCGCGCGGACGGCTTCGACCTGCTGCGCGGCGACGCGGCACTGCGCCTCGGCCCGCGCCCGGTCGGCGTCCGGGATCACGCCTTGGGCCGCCAGACCCGTCAGCCGGTCGCACTCCTCCTGGGCGGCACCGCGCTGCGCGTCGACCAGGCCGAGCTGGGCTTGGGTCGCCTCGCGGCCGGCCGCGAGGAGCGAGCCATCGATCGTCGCGAGGGTCGCCCCCGCAGCAACGCGCTGCCCCCGTTCAAACCGCAGCGCTTGGACCACGCCGTTCGCGTCCGCCGCGACCTTGGCGAGCTGGTCGGCCCCGAGGGACCCGATCCACGTCGCCTGAACGTCGCGGGTTCCCCCACGCGCCTCGACGGTGTCCACCGCCAAAGGAGCGGCTTCGTCCGCCGACCTCTGCGCGATCGCTGGCTCTTGCCCGTGGCAGGCCTGCAGCCAGCCCAACAACCCCAAACCCGCCCAACGCACCGTCATGGCGCCTCCGGTCGCGGCTGGTTATCCACACGGCTGCGCGTGTCAACCAACCGGTTGGTTTCCGCGACGGGAGGCGACATGACCCCGCCCGAAGGAACGAAGGACCGCATCCTCGCCGCGGCCATCGAAGCGTTCTCCGCCGTCGGCTTCGCCGGCGCGCGCATCGACGCCATCGCGCGCAACGCCGGCTGCAACAAGCAGCTCCTGTACCACCACTTCGGGAACAAGGAAGCGTTGTACGACGCCGTCTTGTCCTCCGTCCTCGCGCGCAAGGTCCCGCCCGTCCTGCGGACGCCGACCGATGCCGCCGACCACGTCGTGCAGATCTTTCGCGAAGGGGCCGACGAGCGCGACTGGTTCCGCCTGATCCTGTGGGAGGCGCTCGAGCTCGGTCGCAACACCGAGGTCGGCGTGGAGGCACGCCGGGCCAAGTTCGCCGAGGCCGCCTCCTTGTTGAAGCAGGCCGAAGCGGCCGGTTTGCTCAAGCTCCGCCATGCCCCGGAGGTCACCGTGCTCGCAGTCCTCGCGCTGACGTCGTTCCCGTGGATGTGCCCTCAGGTGACGGAGATGGTGCTCCTCGGACAAGGGGCGCCGTCCGACATGGGCTACGAGGACCTCCTCCGCGACGTCGCGGCCCTGCTCCTCGACACCCCTTGGGAGCCTCGCGCCCGCTGACGGCCAAGCACGACGCCGTCGTCCTCAGCGCACCACGTCGGCCGTCTCCTGATCGAGCACCTGCAGCGTCTTGTCGTACAAGAAGTCGGCCTGCTGACGGTTGTCCCCGATCGCGACGGCGCCGACCTTGCCGTATTGCGACAGGGCGCCGATCAAGTGGAACACGACGCCGCGCTCGGTCGGACCGTGGAAGTGCAGCCCGTGCAGCACGGAGATGTCGATCAGGTCCTCGGGCCGGAGTCCGACGTAGCGTGGCGAGTGGATGGCGTCCGTCGCGAAGTAGTACTTCGGACGTCCACTCTGCGAGTAGAACAGCCCGGTCTACGAGTCGTACGTGCCATCGGTCAGGAACTTGAGCGTCAGGAAGGGGTGGGTCGTCCCGCCCTTGCGCAGGTTGGTCTCGATCGCGTAGTGGTCCCAAGCACCGTCGGACTGCTGCACGCTGACAAAATCGATGCCGAACCGCCCGACGACCCCGCGTTCGGACATCACCGCCGCGACGTGGGCGCCCGCCTCCGCAATCTCGGCCCGGTACGTGTCCGCCGCGGGGAACCGACACCCGATGAACACCTGCCCCGAAGCGCCGCCGAGCACTTGGTCGTGCGTGCTGATCACCTGCGGCATCCCGATCGCATTGACGCGGCATTGCACGGACGGGGACTGCTTGATGTCCCCCTCGACGAACGCCTCCGCGACGCCCTTCATCTCCTCGTACTTCTCCAGGAAGCCGTCCCAGGTCTCCTTCGGGGCCTCGAACCGCAGCGACGTCGGCAGCCGGTCGTAGATCTTTCGAGCGAGCTCGGTCTCCGTGGCGGCCGCGTCGAGGTCTTCGAAGCGAAACAAGGCGTTGCCCTCGCCCGAGAACCCGTCGTTGAGCTTGACCACCGCACGGCGCGCGTGGGGGTCGTGCTTCTTGATCCGAGCGAGCGCCAGCGCCATGTCGACGTGGTTCCCGAGGCGCTCAAACCCATACGGGACCTTGACGCCGGCGGCGCGGAAGACCTCGCGCGACCCCGACTTCGTCCCCAGATCGTTGAGCGCGGGATCCGTCGCGTGGAGCGGCAGGTCGAGCCGAACCGCGAGGGTGCGCTCCAACGCAGTGCTGTTGAAGCAGACGATGTGCGCGGTGCTCGGATCGGGGATCTCCTGGCGAATCCTGGCCATCAACCGAGGGCGGTCCAAGATCTTCTTGGTGAGCGGCTGGTCCGAACTGTCGTTGCACGCCAACAGCACGAGGCGCCGACGGGCGTGACTCGCGGGAACCCCAGGGAGCATCGCGAGGTAGTAGTCGACCACCACCGGATCGATCGGCGCGCTCGTGACGTAGATCACGCGCGTGTTGGGTTGCCGAAGCAGCATCAGGTTGACGAGCTGGCGCTCTTCGTAGTGCCAAACGCCCTTGACCTTCGACAACTCACGGGCGTCGAGGGACAGCGAGGGGACGACGAGCACCGTCTGGGGTTGCCGCGCGTTGGTGGTCAACGTTTGGAACAAGGGCACCATGCGCGCCTGCACGCGGGCCCATGCGACCAACTCCTCCGGGGAACCCGGAGCGGGATAGGAGAATGCATCCATGGTCGCGAGCCTACACGATGCGCGCGCGCACGTCGCCCCCGATTCACCACATCGGGCAACAACCGCCGACCGGACCGGAGGCCCCCATGATGCACCGCCTCGTCGAGGCGCAACCGCTCGGAGAGAGCGTCCGCGCCCTGCAGTTCGACCATCCCGCGCTCGACCACCGCCGGCCCGGCCAAGTCGTCGTCGTCACGGACGAGGAGGGCGGTCGTGGGTATTTCGCGCTCGCGAGTGCGCCCGGGGAACCGGCTGCCATCTGGGTCCGCCCGGCGGGCGGGACCTCGGCTTGGCTCGCCACGCGGCGCCCCGGCGACGCGGTGGGGGCGTTGCAGGCCGTGGGCGAGGGCTTCGCGCCAGACCCGGACGTCCGCCGGCCGTGGTTGGTGCTGGTCACGGGCACCGGGCTCGCCGCGGTCCGCGCGTTGGTGCAGGAACGTCTCGCGACGGCGCCCGACGCACCGATCACCGTGGTGCACGGCGCACGCGCCGAGCCTGACCGACCAGGCGCAGGGCTGCTGGACGCCTGGCAAACACGTGGCGTGCGTGTGCTGCGCACCGTCTCCGGCGCCCCGCGCGTGCAGATCGTCGGCGCAGACCTGCTCCGTGATCCCAACGTGGCGGTGTACGCCGCAGGACCGCGTGGCCTGCTCGACGACGCCGACGCCGTCCGGGCCGCACACGGCGCCGATCCCGTCCGCCGCAACTTCTGAGCGTCCCCGCGCGCCCGCCGGCGTCCCCCGCTACCGAGGCCGCGGCGTCACGCGCCGGTCCTCCCCGTGGATCGGGACGAACAAACAGACTTCCTGCAAGCGCGAGTACACGCGCTCGGACACCCGCTCGACCAGCGCGGGTTCGGTGGCGCGCGGTGCCGCGAGGTTCGGGGTCGCCCGACCGGTCGGGGTCGAGGGTGCGTAGTTGGTGGCGGCCAAGATCGGCAGGCCCTCGTTGTACCGACGCGACACCAGCTCATCGAGCACCGAAAGCTCGAACTCGGTGTTGCGGCCCTTCCCGAGCTCATCGATCGCGAGGACCCGACGCCGGTCGAGCGACGCCATGACCTCGGCGGTCGTTCCCTGCTCAAAGCTGCTCTTCAAATCCGAAAGCAGATGCGAGAACTCGATGAACCTCGCCGAGACCCCGTGCTCCAGCGTCAACGCGCGCAGCGCCGCGACGAGCAGATGGGTCTTTCCTAGCCCCACGGCGCCGTGGAGCACAACGCCGCGCATCGGGCCCGGCGCCGCCGCACTCCGTACGAAGTGCGAGAGCGCCGCCGTCGCCGCCGCCGCCCCCCCGCGAGGTTCGAGCCGATCGAGCGTGGCGTCCACGTAGCGATTGGGGAGCCGTGCCTCACCGAGAAGGCGACCCCGCGCCTCGACCCGGGCACACCCACACCGCACCCGCGGGGCTCGGAAGCCCGGTCCTTGCGCGATCCAGCCGCCGCCGCCGCACGCGGGACACACCGGCGCAACGCACGCGCAAGCGACCGCCACCAGCGTCGACGCCGGCCCTGCCTGCACCACGAGGCCACTGCCTCGGCAGCCCTCACACGCTTGCCGCGCTGCAGGGTGCGTCATTCCTGGCATCGACACGCCTCCACCCAAGCGTTGACCGACAGTTCGGGCATCGACGCGCGCCACGTCGCACGCGCGTGCTCCTCGAGGACCGCCTCGCGCGTCCCTTCGTCGAGCGCGTCGACGACCGCTGCGAGCGCCATCGCCGCCTCCTCGCGCCAAGCTGTTCGGCCGTGCTCACCCAAGGCCGCCCAGCCATCCTCCCAAAACCGCGACGCGATGTCCACCGCATCGTCCGGAGACGCCGCACTTCGCAAGGCGCCCAGCGCCGCCGCTCCCACCGCGACCAACGCCTCGCCGCCTTGCAGGGCGCCAAGGCGCTGCCGCAGGGCGACCATTGCCCCCGACGCGTCAGCCGCGCACACGAGCCAGGGTGCACCTGCGGCCCCCGTCAGCTTGACGTGGCGCAGCGCGAGAGGCGCCCGCGCCCGTTTGCGCCGGCGCAGCTCCGCGGCGGCCTCCAAGCCCGCGAGCACGCTGGCCACCTGCCGACCCGCCTCCAGCCATCCCAGCAACCGCTCCGCGTCGTCGGGGGAGAGAAACGGGGCTCCGCCGCGCAACGCGACCAAGTGTCGGCGTACCCGCTCGGCGTCCACGCGCCACGCCTCAGGCACCTCGTGCCCCTCGCCGCGCGTCATGTCCCCTCCTTCGGGCCTGCCAACCAGGGCGCACCCCCGGCTGTCCTTGCCCGAACCCCGTTGGCGGTCTATCATCCCCCACCCCCGTACGCCGAGGATCCGATGCCGACCGCACGCGCCGCCCTGCTCCTCTTCCTCTCTGGCGCGTTGAGCGCACCGCTCGCGGCCCGCGCTGCGCCCCCTCCCGAAGACGACTTCGGCTGGGACGAGGACGACGACGAGGACGACGACAAGGCCAAGCCTGCACCCATCGACGAGGGCCCCGATCCGGCGGAGTCCGATGAGGTCGATCCCGACGCGAGCGGTCGGACGGGGATCGACCTGTTCAGCGGTGATCCCGACGAGGAGGAGGACGGTCGAATCGACGCCGACGGCTCCGACAGCGCACGCACGTTCCGCGCCGCCGAGGAGCGAATCGAGCGCCTGCCGACCGACGAGCAGATCTTGGCGTGGGAGGCCTACCTCAAGAAGTACCCGGCCACCGGGTACGGCAAGGAGATCGGCGACAAGATCGAGGACCTCCAAAACCGGCAGTACGAAGAGAAGATCGTCACGCGCAAGGACGTCGAGGACGCCGGTCGGCAGGAGCTGATCTTCGCCCAGCCGATCGGGATGCCCAACGTAAACCCGAGGACCCGCGCACAGGTCGGGATCACGTTCGGATTTCCCAGCTACATCGCAGCCGATCTGGACTTCGAGTACGCATTCCTGCGCAGCGTCTCCGCGCACATCGGGGTGCAAGGTCGGTACACCGGCTGGAACCTCGAGACCGGCGCACGGTGGGCCTTCGTCAAGAGTGCGCGGCAACAGCTCGTCGCGACGCTGGTCGCCGACTTCGGCATGCAGTTGGGTCAACGGATCGAGGCCGACGCCACCAACGACACGGTCGTCGGCAACAGCCTCCAGTTCGTCGGGCGGCCGCAGATCGCCGTGGGCAAGATCGTCGGCCCGGTCCAGGTCCTGGTGAGCGCCGGCGCCGAGCTGCTCAGCCGAGCCCAGTCCACGCCGGCCATCTTGGGCGGTCTGCACGTCTCGGGCCGGGTCGCACCGCCGTTGGCGGTGTTTGGCGAGCTCAACGTCTACGCCCGCGAACTCGACCGCGAAGGCGGCGCGTTCGTCTTCAACACGCTCAACGTCGGCCTGCGCTTCTACCCGATGTCCGCGCGCAAGCCGAACGACCCGCTCGAGGTCTCGATGTCCGGGGATCTGCCGGTCACCAAGGCCTACTACGAGCCGTTCCTCGGCGGCGTCACCGCGCAGGCCACCTACCACCCGAACCTGCCGTGGCTGAAGAACTGAGCCGGCTCACGCTTCGGCGTTGCAGGTCTTGACCCCAAACGGCAGGTAGGCAGGACAGGTCCCGACAGCTCCGGTGAGGAGCGGCAAGAGGCCGACCCAGGCCCAAACGTCGCCAGGCGACGTCAGGGCATACGCCACCAGCGCGACGCCAACGACCAACCGCAACCCCCGGTCGAGCCCACCCATGTTCCTGACCATGCAGCCTCCTCTGCCGAGGACCATGCACGGACAGGACCCGACCCCCTGACACGTCCGCCGTAGGACGGGCTCAGGCCGTCTTCGCGACCTCGGCAGCGGCCCAATGGACCACCACCTCGCGCGGCCAGACTTGGCGCAGGAAGCCGCAGCCGTGGCACTTCGCATACCCTTCGGCGAGGCAGGTACACACGGCATCGGCGCAGGTGCACGGCGCGCTCGCCACCACGAGCGTCAAAACCCCATCAGCGCCCTTGCGGACGCAGCGCGGGCACGGCGTTCCCTCATGGGCCCAAGCGTGCGCGTCGGACGTCGCGTCCCACATGCGAAGCTGGTCGGCCATGGAGCACCCCCACACGAAGTGTAGCCCGGACACGGCGAGCGGCCAACGTCTCGGAGCCTCACCGGCCCAAACCGCCCAATCACTTGGCCGGGCGCAAGAAAGCAGGGGCAGAGGGACTCGAACCCACGACCTGCGGATTTGGAATCCGCTGCTCTACCGACTGAGCTATACCCCTAGCACCGAGCCCTTATCGAGCGCGCGCGGCCCGGTCAAGGCATGGGTTCGGCGGCCCCAGCGGCGCCCTCCCCCGTTCAGCTCGGCCAAGACAGCCAAATGGCCGTCCCCGTCGCCGCCGCGAGACGCCACACACCGAACACAGCGAGCCCTCGCTGTTCGAGCCACTGCACCATCCAGCGCGCGGACAGAAAGGCGGAGACCGTCGCCGTGCCAACGCCGATCAGCAGCACGTCCAGCGGGAACGTCGAGAGGAGGACGTCACCCGACTTGAGGAGTTTAAACGCCGTAGCCGCCGACAGCGTGACCCAGCCGAGCAGGACCGAGAACTCCACGGCTGCCTGCATCGGCAGACCGACCGCGAGCCCGCCAACGAGCGCCATCAGGCTCCTCGACGTGCCTGGCCACAGCGCGACCACCTGGGCCATCCCGATCCCAAACGCTTCGGCCGCGGTCAGCGTCACGAGGGCGTCGGCAGGATCGCCGCCACCCCCGCCACGCGAACGAGCCCCGAGCAAGGCGAGGCCGCCGACCGCCCAAGCAAAAACGACGGGCCACGGGCCGAACAGCGCGGCCTCAATCGCGTCGTCGAACAGAAGGCCGAAGACCGCAGCGGGGAGGAACGCCACGAGCACGTTGCGGAGAAGCGCCCGCCCGGCGGCATCGGCGCCTCGTGCGCCCTGCGCCATCGACCACAAGCGATGCGGGTACAAGGCCGTCACCGCGAGGATCGCGCCCGCTTGAATGACGACCGCAAAGGCGTTCGCCGCCTCGCCTTCCTGCACGCCGAGCAGCGCCTCGGCGACCAGCAAGTGGCCGGTGGAGCTGACGGGGAGAAACTCCGTGAGGCCCTCGACGAGGCCGAGCAGGACCGCCTCCCAGGCGCCGACGGGCGCGCTCATCCGCCGCCCCCGGCTTCCTCGTCGGCCGGCGCCGCTTCCTTCTTCTCGGTCGACGGCTTCTCGGGCCGACGGCCGAGGCCACCGAGGTACCGTGTCACCTTCTGGGCGTCCGATTCACCAAAGGAGACCTCAAACCCGGGCATCTTGCCCTTGCCGTACAACACAACGGTGGCGAGTCCCTTCTCGTCGCGGTTGCCGTAGCCCTGCGAGAGGTCGGGAACCCCGCCCACGGCCGCCGAAAGGGCGCCATCTCCGGCGCCCTTCGCGCCGTGACAGGCGACGCAGTGACGCTCGTACAACTCCTTGCCGCGCTCATCCGCGGAAGGCACCTTCGTCGGCCAAGTCTTGCTCGCGGCCCACGGCACGGCGACACACATCCCCACGAGGCTCAGTCCTGCGAGTCCGACCCAGCGCATCCCGACCTCCGCCGCGCCCGTATCGTCCCCCGCTGCGACCTGCGAGCCGCCCCAAGCCAGAAAGCCCGCCAGGCGAACCTGACGGGCTTTGTGATGTGGCGGGATGGACGGGACTCGAACCCGCGGCCTCCGGCGTGACAGGCCGGCGTTATAACCGACTTAACTACCACCCCAACGTCGATGGGCAGAACAGGATTCGAACCTGCAACCAACGGCGTGTAAAGCCGCTGCTCTCCCCTTGAGCTATCCGCCCGTGGCCGAAGCCGCGAGGCAATCGCCCGACGCCCGACAGTTAACCGATGCCCCGAAGGCGTCAAGGCCCGACGAAGCGATCACGTCCACTCCGCGCGCTCCTCCTCGACGACGAGCATTGGCGGTGCCGAACGCGCCACCACCTCGTCGGAGATGATGCACTCTCGAACCTCCGGACGGTTGGGGAGGTCGAACATCACATCGCTGAGCAGATCCTCGAGGATCCCGCGGAGGCCGCGCGCCCCCGTCTTTCGCTCGAGCGCGAGCTCTGCGACCCGTCGAAGCGCGCCGTCCGTGAACTTGAGCTTGACGCCGTCGAGCTCGAACAGCCGTTGGTACTGCTTGAGGAGCGCGTTCTTGGGGCGAACGAGGATGTCGACCAAGGCGTCCACATCCAGCTCTTCGAGCGTGGTGACGACCGGGACCCGACCGATGAACTCCGGGATGATGCCAAAGCGCATCAGGTCCTCGGGCTCCACAAGCGCGAGCAACTCCGACGTCGTCCGCTTCTCCCGCGTGGCGCCCACCTGACCGAACCCGAGCGCGCCCTGACCGATGCGCGCCTCGACGATCTTGTCGAGACCGACAAACGCGCCGCCGCAGATGAACAGGATGTTGCTCGTGTCGACCTGCAGGAACTCCTGCTGCGGATGCTTGCGCCCCCCCTTGGGCGGCACGTTGGCGACGGTGCCCTCGATGATCTTGAGCAGCGCTTGTTGAACCCCCTCACCCGAGACGTCACGGGTGATGCTCGGGTTCTCCGACTTGCGCGCGATCTTGTCGATCTCGTCGATGTAGATGATGCCCCGTTGCGCACGCTTGACGTCGAAGTCCGAGTTCTGCATGAGCCGCAAGAGGATGTTCTCGACGTCCTCGCCGACGTAGCCGGCCTCGGTCAGCGCCGTTGCGTCCGCGATG
>JBJONI010000264.1:0-5757 GCA_046051915.1 Pseudomonadota bacterium | reverse complement strand
TCGAGGGGATCTGCCTGCACGTCGGCGACGTCGAGGCGATGGCGGCCACGGTCGACGCCTGCATCGAGGCCCACGGCCTGCCGCACATCCTTGTGAACAACGCCGCGACAAACCCACACTTCGGCCCCATCGTGACCGCCGATGTGGGTCTGTGGCGTAAGACCTTCGAGGTGAACGTCTTCGGGCCGTTCGAATTGACGCGACAGCTCGCGCTCCGCTGGATCGAGCAGGGCGTTCAAGGCCGCGTGGTCTTCGTCTCCAGCATCATGGGTTTGCGCGCCGCGCCGTTCCAAGGGGTGTACGGCGCGACCAAGGCTTCCCTCGTGAGCCTGGTTCAGACCCTCGCCGTCGAATGGGGACCGGCAGGGATTCGTGTGAACGGCCTCGCGCCTGGGCTGGTCGATACAAGGTTCGCCTCCGCCCTCACCCAATCTCCTGAGATCCTGCAATCGTTTACCGATCACACCGCCCTCGGGCGGATCGCGGAGCCCGACGAGATGGCGGGGACCGTGGCGTGGCTCGTGAGCGACGACGCGCGCTACGTCACGGGACAGGTCGTTGCGGTCGACGGCGGCTACTTGGTCCGCTAGGACGGACCGCCTGACTGGAGGACCCCATGCTGGTGCTGTTCGTCGCACCCACCTTGAGTCCGAACACCCTGCAGTGCGTCCGTGCCCTGCTCGCGCTCGACGGTGTGCGACTCGGGCTGATCACGCACGCGCCCGTCGACCGCCTTCCCACGTTCACGAAGGGCAGGCTCGCCGGTCACTACCGGGTCGAAAATGCGCTGGACGAGCGACAACTGATTGCCGCCGTCCGAGCTTTTCAGTCGGAGTTTGGACGCGTCGAACGACTGATCGGATTCCTTGAGCATCTTCAGGTCCCCTTGGCCGTGGCGCGTGACGCCACGGGTGTCCCGGGCCTCGGTGAGGCCGCAGCCAGGAATTTCCGCGACAAGAATCGCATGAAGAGCGTGCTTCGCGCGCACGGACTCCCCGTCGCCAAGCAGGCCTTGGTGCGGGGCGAGGCCGATGCCCAGCGATTCGTGGCGGACGTGGGCTACCCCATCGTGCTCAAACCGGTCGAGGGTGTTGGCTCCGTGGCCACGCTGCAGGTGCGTGACGCGTCCGGCCTGCAGCGCGCACTCGCTGACCTACGGCCAGGCCCTGACCGCGTGTTCCAAGCCGAGGAGTTCATCGTCGGCGACGAGCGGAGCTTCGAGACCGTCGTGGTCGGCGGGCGCACGGTCTGGGCGAGCTCCACGCACTACATGAACCGGCCCCTCGAGATCCTCGAAAACCCCTGGATGCAGTGGTGCGTGTTGACGCCTCGTGAGGGCTTGGACGCCCACGGTCAACGGTTCGCCGCCATTCAGGACGCCGCGGTCCGGGCGCTGGGCATGCACGACGGTATGGCGCACACCGAGTGGTTCCTACGTCCCGACGGCCGGCCGCTGGTGAGCGAGATCGGCGCGCGGCCCCCGGGAGCGAGCTTCATGGACATGCTCGGGCTCGCACACAACGCCGACGTGTGGGCGGCGTGGTGCACGCTGATGGTTCACGGCACGTGGAACCTCCCCGAACGGCAGTTTGCCGTCGGCTGTGCCTACTTCAGGGGTTCGGGCTCCGGGCGCCGCGTGGCGGCCGTTCACGGCCTCGACGAGGCACAGGCCGCGGCCGGCCACCTCGTCGTCGATCGCAAGCTGCCCGCTGTCGGGCAAGTGCGCGGGAGTTCGTACGAGGGGGATGGCTGGGCCATCCTCAAGCATCCATCCACCGAGGTCGTCCGTGCCGGCCTCCTCGCCATGATCTCGAAGGTGCGCGTCCAGTACGGCTGACGCTTGTTCACCTGTTGGAGCCGAGTTGTTGACCGTTCTCCTTGCCGTGCCTCTGGCCGTCGCAGCGCCTGTTCTGCCGCCCTTGCCGCTTTGGACCGACCGATACGCCAAGTCCGCGGCAGACCAAGGCGTGCGCCTCGACATCGACGCGGTCATGGCGTCGGAGAACTTCACCCGCGCTGAGGCGGTCGAGGTCCAAAACCGACTCCGCGACGCCCTGCGTACCGACTCCGGGGGCGACGTCGATCTCGCGTACGAGTCCGCGGTCGCCGCCGTTCGTGCAGGCGCCTTCGAGGGCCGTTTTGCCAAGGAGACCCTCGACACGGCGCCGTTTGTGGTCGTGTTCGACCTCGACGAGACGCTCATCGACCAAGCGTACCCGGCCGAGGTCGCCGCCACCTGTGCCTCGTTCCGCTACCGCGACGGAGACCGTGAGCGTGCCGTCCAGTTGGCGCCAGGGTGGGAGGTCGTGTTCGACACGATCCGCGATGCGGGCGGTGCCATCGTCATCGACTCCGCCAACCTCGATGCCCGGGTCGATGCGATCCTCAGCGCATGGACGTGGGAGGGCGTCCCGCTGAAGGACCACCCGGCCGTGGCAGCGTGGGTCAGCAACAGCCACCTCGTCCAGCAAGCCGCCGCCAACGGACGCCCCGTGCTTGAGCCTTCGAAGGACCTGCGAGGTTTCGACCCTTCGCTGGACAGGATCCTCCTCGTCGATGACAACCCGCTCCGCGTTTTCCAGTTCGCGAACCTCCGGCTGCCGCCAAAGTTTCAGGCGGAACGTTGGTGTGGGGGCGCCGCCGACGTCCGCGCGATGCACGAGGCCGTGCTGCCCGGCATCGCGGCCGAGATCGAGGACGCCCTCTCGTGGCAACGCCAGCATGGAGGGACATTCGCCGACGCCTACCGCCCGTATACGGCGCTCGGCCGCCTCGCCGTCGACGCCGCCGACGCCGCCCTGCCAGGACCCCGGTCCCGCGCCGTCGTGTGGGTCCGCGAGCACCCGGAGACGGTCGAACGCGACTTCTGATCACGCCCCGAGCGCGTCGATGGCGTCGTCGATGACCGCGGCCAACCGCTCGACATCGGCCGGCTGAACGTAGGCTTGCGCGCTGACACGAACCCACGTTCGGCCCCCGAACGTCGTGCAAGGGACCTGGACCCCCCGCCGGCGCAACGCCGCGTGGAGATCGGCCGCGCGCGCTGCCGCCACCGGCCGGGGCGGCGCCACGATCGCCATCGCCGTATCCATCGACAGCGGCACGAGGGGCTTTTGGCCCCAGCGTTCTGCGAGCAGGGCTGCGATGGCGACCGCACGCCGTCGGTTTCCGTCGCGCAGCGCGGTTTCTCCCCACGCACGGTACCAGGACAAGGCGTACGGCGCCGTGAGCCAAGGCGTTGGATCCCGCGTCCCGAGCCCATCGAAAGCCGCTAGCCAGCCGTCGTCGTAGCCGTGAGACACCACCGTGGGACGCAGCGTCGAGCGCCACTTGGGCGCCGCCGTGAGCACCGCCGTCCCGCGCGGGGCGAAGCACCACTTGTGCAGGTTCCCCACCCAGTAATCCGCATCCACCGCAGACTCCCAGACCTCGATGTGCCCGGGAGCGTGCGCGGCGTCGACCAGCACGGCGACGCCGAGCCGCCGCGCGTGCGCCACCAGCTCGCCCACCGGGAAGCGAAGCGCTGTAGGCGACGTGATCGCGTCGATCACCAACAAGGTCGCACCCGGCAGGCGAGGGACCAGGCGCGCCAGAACCTCGTCCGGCCCCGACACGGGAAATGGGACGTGCACCACGTCGACCACAAGCCCGTGTCGATGCGCCGTCACATCGAGAGCGCGCCTCACCGCCCCGTAGGCATGATCGGTGGTGACGACGCGATCGCCGGGACGCCACGGGTGCGAGGCGAGGACGGCGCACACACCTGCCGTTGCGTTCTCGACGAAGACGAGATCCTCGCCACTTCGGTCCAACAGCGACGCCACACCCTCAGCCGCCGCACGCAACCGAGGACCGAGCTGCTCCATAAAGGCGACGGGGTCCGCCTCCATCACGCCGCGCCACGTGTCCTGCTCCCTCGATACGGCACGCGGTACGGCGCCGTAGCTGCCGTGATTGAGGGGTGCGACGTCCGCCACAAGAGCAAACGCCGTGCGGAACGTCGGCATGGAAGGAAACACCGCGACCTCGCTCCGGGTTCACCTAAGGCAAGCACATCGGACCCGAACGGGTCAAGTTGACGCGCGCCCTCTACGCCCACCAGCTGCTCTCGGAGCCCGTCATGTTGGCCCACCTCGCCGATCGCCTCCGCCTCGCCAAGCGCGCTGCCCCTCTGCTCGTTCTCGGGCTCGCTCTCGGTGGCGCGGCGGCACGCACGTTCCGCCCGACGTCGAGCGAGCCCGTCCGCCTGCTGATCCGCGATCCCACGGGAACCACCGCCCCGAACACGCAGTGCAACGTCCCGTTCTGCGAATCGCTGCTCGAACTCATCGAGGGAGCCACCACCTCCATCGACTTCGCGGTCTATGGCGTGCGCGGGCAACCCGCGATCCTCGATGCCCTCGCGGCCGCGAAGGCGCGCGGCGTCGCGATCCGCGGCATCGTCGATCGCGATCTGGCCGGCATCAACTATTACTCCGACACCGAAGCGATGATCGCCCGCATCGGCAACGTGCGGGATGACCTGCAGACCGACAAGCGAACCGACGCGAACCGACTCCCTTGGGACCCGTCGAAGTCCTTCTGTTGGATGGACGCGCCGCAGGGCTTTGACGGGCCCAAGCAGTGCTTGGGCTACGACCTCGGAGACCAGTGCCTCCTCGCGGTCCACGCGGCGAACGAGGACATGTCGTTCAAGGGCGACATCATGCACAACAAGTACTTCGTCATCGACAAGCGCTACACGTGGATGGGGTCGACCAACGTCAGCGACAGTTGCTCCGGCGGCTACAACAGCAACCTCGTGGCGATCCTCGACAGCGCGATCGTCGCCGGGTGGTACGCTGCCGAGTTCGAGCAGATGTGGTCCGGCAACTTTCACTCCGAGAAGATCTCCAACCGTCCCATGGTCGCGCAGCTGACGCCCGAGATCAGCGTCGAAGCCTTCTTCTCCCCACAGGACGACCCCATGGACCGCGCAGTGCGACCCGCCCTGCAGGGAGCGCGCGATCGCATCGACGTCGCGATCTTCTACTTGACCCACAAGGGGATCGCCGCCGACCTGATCGCGGCCCACCGACGCGGCGTGAAGGTGCGTGTGATCGTCGACGCCACCTCGGCGGGCAACGGGTACACCAAGCACGAGCTCCTCCGCGCCGCTGGCATCCCCGTCAAGGTCGAGAACTGGGGCGGGAAGATGCACACCAAGGCCGCAGCGATCGACGGCAAGACGGTGATCATGGGCTCGATGAACTGGACGAGCGCCGGCGAGGGTGGAAACGACGAGAACACCCTGCTGCTGCGGAGCACCCAGCACGCCCAGCAATTCCACACCACGTTCGAGAGCCTCTGGGCACACGTGCCCGATCGGTGGCTGTCGGGTCGGCCCGACCCCGAATCCCTGGACTCCACCGCGAGTTGCAGCGATGGCGTCGACAACGACTACGACCACCTCACCGATGCCGCCGACCCTGGGTGCAGCGCCAGCCCACCACCGCTCGCCCCCCTCCCGCCCTGGCACATCGTGCCGAAGTTGGACGGGTACGGACTGATCAAGGGGGACATCGGCGAGAACGGTCGCAAGACGTACTACGTCCCTGGATCCTCGCGCTACGACGAGGTCCAAGTCTCGGAGAGCGACGGCGAGGCTTGGTTCTGCGGCGAGGAGGACGCCCGCAAGGCGGGATTCCGACGGTCGTCGCCGTAGCGCATCCCTGCCAAGCCGCAGCGTGCTAGACACGACGACGGAGGTCCACGTGC
>JBJONI010000263.1:0-3012 GCA_046051915.1 Pseudomonadota bacterium | reverse complement strand
GTTTCGAGCCGAGCCTCGATCTGCTTGAGGATCTCGGCGGCTGGGCCGGAACGGTGATTGCGGACGCACTTCTTGTACGCCTTCCACAACTCGCCGAGGATGGCGTCGTTGGCGAGGCGGTGCTCCTCGGTGTCGGGGTCGTTCGTCGCGAGTGTGGATCCCGCGATGGTGCGGCGCTGGTGCAAGGTGCGGAGCGCGGCCATGAACAGGCTGTTCGCCTCGGGTTCGCCGCGGCGCGCGAGCTCCACCCACGCCTTCCAGACGTCCGATTCCGGCATGCGGTCTTCGGCGCGGGCCGAACCCCCGCGCAAGGTGCGGACGAGGTCACGAGAAGAGACGTCAGCGGAGAACGACATGGGCTAGGCTCCCGAGGGTTCGGTAGGCAAAAGGTCCCGAGATGATACCACAGGTCGGCCGGTTCGCTTCGTTGCGTTCCGTCGATGGTGCAGTCCTGACATCCCCGTGACAACAGGGGCAAAGCGAGGATCGTCGTTGCAAGTTCGCTTCCAAAGCGCTGCGGGGGTGACGGGCTGCGCGGTGATGCTCGGGCTGTCCGGTTGCGTCCACCTGCCGATCGGCGTGATCCCCGCGCAGGAAGCGACCCTGCCCGTCGCCTTGGCGTCGCTGACGGGGGGAGCGGACGAGGACCTCGCGGCGTGGACCGTGCTCGTCCGTGCGGGATGGAGACTCGATCCGACCGACCTGCCCGGGACGTCTTGGGTCGCGGCGGACTTGCTTGCGCAAGCGGTCCCGCCCGTGACGGAGGGCGAGCAGGGGTGGCGCGTTGTGTCGACCCCGGAATTGCTGACGGTGCGGCTGGTGTGTCCGGCCGATGCGGCCGAGGCGTGCGCCCGCTTCCTCGGCGCGACGTTGGCGACGCCCCGGTGGCGTCCAGAGGCGCTCGCGGAGCAGGCGCAGGTCGCCGTCGCGGCACAACGAGCGGCACTTGAGCCCTCGGCCGTTCGGACGCGCCCGTGGGTCGAGGGTCTCGTGTTGGAAGGGCGCGCGGGGGCGACGTCGGGCGTCGACGCCGTAGCGCGAGGAGATGTGCCGACGGCAGCGGCTCTCGACGCTTGGTGGCGCACGACGGCGGTGCGTCGAGCGGTTTGGGTCGGGCGCACGCCCGCGGCGGCGGCGGCAGACACCGTGCTGCTTGAGGCGTTGGCGCCGTTGTCCACCGCGATGCCGCCGGACCGGCCCGCGGCGCGCGCGCCCCGCGCGGCTGGGCGCGAGGGGATTTGGGTGTTTCACGAGGGGCCGACGTCCGTCGGGCTGGGCGGCGTGCTGCCGGCGCCAGCAGCGCAACCGCGAGCGATGGTGGTCGAAGCCTGGATCTCGGGCGCCGAGGCGCTGCTCCCAGGCGTGCACGCGGGGCGAACCGGCGAGGCGGCGTGGTGGGTGCAGGGCGACGCCGACGACCTGTCGACGGCTTGGGCACGCGCGGAAGCGCGGCGAACGACCCCAGCCGGGGGCGAGGCACTCACCCAGCCCTGTGGCGCCGAGGAGGCCGCGTTCGCTTCAGCATGGTCGTGGCTGACGGCAGACGCGGATGTCTGTCGCGTGCGTCCGGTCGGACTCACCCCGACGGAGGGGGAGGCGTGGTGGCGTGAAGCGGTCGATGCTTGGTCCGCCGTGGTCGTCGTGGGACCCCACGACCCTCGCGGGCTTGTCGGCGGACCCGACGTGCGTTGGCGAGTCGTCGGCCGCTAGCGGCGCGCGACGGGGGTGACACCGCTGACGACCAACGCCGGAGCGTCGACGTCGTCGTGCCGGTCGGTCTCGGAGGACACCGCCAGAATCCCCCGCGCCATCGCCACGGGGTCGACGAGAAACGGCTGGTCGCGGAAGGCGCCCATCGGGCGCGTGCCGTGCCAGAGCGTGCCTGTGAGGGGCACGACCCGTGGCGCTGCGCTGGGTTCAAGCGGCGCAAGGTCGTCGATCCGCAGCAGCGGGCCGCCGAGCTCGGCGTGCAGGGCGTGGACGGAGCGCAAGCCCGCTGGCATCGACAGGCCGCGTGGACGGAGCCTCGCGTCGGCGCCGACATGCCCGGTGGGGCGTTCCTCCGTCGACGCGCCTGGGGCGGCGTAGCCCTCGCACCACCGGGATTCGGCGAACAGTTGGCGTGCCCGCGGTGGGTCCCCGAACGCGTCAAAAGCGCTGGTACGCAACCCACCCACGGACAACCCGTCGTCGCGCAGGTGGATCTTGCCGTGAACGACCTCCTCGTCGCGGCGAAGCCACGCCGGCTGAGCCCCGGTCGAGGCTTGCACGACTTGATCGGCGAGCCATCGGAGCAGCGTGGCCGACGCGCCGGGGAGCAACACGACCGGGCATGCTTGCGCGACCCCCTCACGCGCGGATGCAGCCTGTACCGCGCGTTTCGCCGCTGTCTGGCCGTACGGGAGAGAGGCCATCGTCGCCCAGCTTCGGGTCCGCGTCGACGTGAGGTAGCGTCCCGACGTCCCGCGCCCCGCCGGTGCGACCTCCAACTCGAGGTGCCAAGCGCGCGCGGCCTCTCGGACGCTCCCCAAGGCGCGCGACGCCCACACGGTCTCGTCGTCGACGCGGTCGATGTGGGCGCGGAGCGTCTTGCCGCCCGCGCCCGCGACATCGGCGTCGATCTCTTCGAGCGTCTCAAGAACCATCGCGTCGGACACATTCCGGGCGTCCACCAAACCGAGGCCTGGGAGAAGCACCGGAAGCTGGGCGCGACGTTGGACAGGGGAGGCTGCAGCGCCGGACACAGCGGCCTCCGCGAGCGCTGGATCGGCCGTCCCGCTCGCGACACCCCGTCGCCCGTCGGGCATCCAGACGCTTAGGACGGCGGCCGTTCCTGTGGCCCGCGCGCTCATGCTGCCGCCGCTGGCTCGCACCCCGCGTCGAACGCGGCACCACACCTCGGCGTGTGCGGCCCCGCGCTGCGTCGCCGCACCGAGGAGCGCCTGCGCGAGGGCCTCGGCGTCCATCGCTCAGCGTGCGCCGGCGCGGGTGAGCACGATCGGCGACGCTTCG